>ONXZ01000042.1 GCA_900321905.1 uncultured Eubacteriales bacterium | reverse complement strand
AACGGGGAGATGTCACGAAGTGACAGAGGGGAGCGTCTGCGCTAGCAAAAATGTCACCGCAGGTGACAAAAGGGTGAGGCGCCCGCTCCAAGGGGCACCATACAGGCTGGATACTGGTGTCTGGAGTCTGGAAACTTATTTTCGACAAAGGAGAAAATATTATGAGATCAGATTTGATTAAAGAAGGTCCTTCAAGAGCGCCGCACCGTTCACTTCTGCGTGCGCTTGGTGTGGACGAACTCGAAATGAAAAGACCGTTTGTAGCGGTTGTTAATTCAAAAAGCGACTACGTTCCGGGTCATATGCACCTTGACAAAATCGCGGAGCAGGTTAAGGCAGGTATCCGCAACGCAGGCGGCGTGCCGTTTGAGTTCAACACCATTGCTGTTTGCGACGGTATTGCCATGAACCACAAGGGTATGAAATACTCGCTCTGCTCGCGCGAACTCATTGCTGACAGCATTGAGGTTATGCTCACTGCTCACCCGCTTGACGCTATTGTGTTTATCCCGAACTGCGACAAGATTGTACCGGGTATGCTCCTTGCAGCGTGCAGGCTCAACCTGCCGTGTATCTTCATCAGCGGCGGACCAATGCTTCCGGGTAAAAGCACTGAAACAAAGAACCCAATCGGTCTTTCGGAGCAGTTTGAATATGTCGGCGCTGAAGCAGTAGGCAAAATGAGCGTTCAAAACCTTGAGGCAACTGCATTCACTGCTTGCCCGACTTGCGGCTCCTGCTCAGGTATGTACACTGCAAACTCAATGAACTGTCTTACTGAGTCAATCGGTATGTCGCTGCCGGGTTCAGGTACTGTTCCTGCTGTTTATTCTGCTCGACTTCGCCTTGCAAAAATGGCAGGCGAAAGAGTTATGGACCTTCTTAAGGATGACATCAAGCCGTCTGACATTATCACTGAAAAGGCTATTGAAAACGCAATGCGCTGTGATATGGCTATCGGCTGTTCAACAAATACAATTCTCCATCTCACCGCTATTGCACACGCAGCAGGTCACGATATTGATTTGGCAGACCTTAACGAGATGGGCAACACCACACCGCAGATTTGCAAACTCAATCCTGCTTCGTCTGTGTTTATCACAGATCTCAACGATATGGGCGGAATGCAGGCTGTTATTAAAGAACTTGCGCGCGGCGGTCTTATCAACACCGACTGCCTTACAGTCAACGGCACGGTTGCAGACAGAATTTCTGTTGCGCCTGACGCTGACGGCGAAGTTATCAGAAAACTTGAAACTCCATTCTCAAAGGACGGCGGTATCGCTGTGCTTAAAGGCAACCTTGCAGAAGAGGGTGCTGTTGTTAAGAAGGGTGCCGTAGCGCCTGAAATGATGCAGCACAAAGGCCCTGCAAAGTGCTATGATTCCGAAGAGGACGCTATTGCCGCAATCACAGGCGGCAAGGTTGTAGCAGGCGACGTTGTTGTTATCCGCTACGAAGGACCTAAGGGCGGCCCCGGTATGCGCGAAATGCTGTCACCGACTTCAGCAATTATCGGTATGGGTCTTGGCTCGTCCGTTGCGCTGCTTACAGACGGCAGATTTTCCGGCGCAACACGCGGCGCGTCAATCGGTCACGTCAGTCCTGAGGCGGCAGTGGGCGGCACAATCGCCCTTGTTGAGGACGGCGACGAAATTGAAATTGATATCCCTGCAAGAGTGCTTAAAGTCAATGTTTCTGACGAAGTTCTTGCCGAGCGTAAATCAAAGTGGCAGGCTCCGAAACAGGAACTCACAGGCTACCTCAAGAGATACGCGCAGCACGTTACATCAGGTTCACGCGGCGCAGTGTTTGAGGACGACTAATTTTTGATTGAGGCTTTTTGCCAATGGAAAATAATACATCAAAATCTAAAACAAAAAAGAGGGCGACAGTCCGCCCTATGATAATCACGCCGATAGTGTTTGTGCTTATTGCAATGATTATTGCGGCGCCTGTGTCAATAAAAGGTTTTCAACTGTTGACGTACGAGGTGCATGATATCCAGCACACGCTCTCAAAACGTGAGGAGGACTACCAGCCTGACGACACCTATTTTAATGAGTGTCTTAAAGAAGGTACACCTCAGACTGTTGACGGACTGAAATATGCCGATAAGGTGGCGGAAATTGAGTGTAACAACGCAGCAATCAGTTGCGACGTTTACTATGGCTACAACTCGGTTTCACTGCCGAATAGCGCCTGCCTTTCGACAGATGACAATAGCAAACTCTTTGGCGAGGGTGGTCGCTTGCACATTGATGGCAACACGTCAAGCGAGTTCAAAGCGCTTGAAAACGTTGAAAAGGGCGATGTGTTTACCGTTAAAACCACGGGCGGCGAGTATCAGTACACGGTAAAAGATATTCAGATTCTTGATATGAAAAAGGACACTTACCCCAAAGTAAAAGGTGAACATCTGCTGATTACCACGCAGGCGAGCCACGACGTGTTTGCACATCAGAATATGCGTGAACTTGTTGTTGTTGCAACACTCGGCGCAGAGGAGGTGCAGTAATGAGCGAACACACTCACTCACACTCAAATCACTCCTCGCACTCGTCACATTCGTCGAGCCATCACAGTTCGTCGAGCCATCGCAGTTCATCGTCAAAGCGTTCAAAGCGCAGGCGCAGCAGTGATGTAAAGGCTTACCGCAAAACACGGTATTTTGTGGCGTATCTGCTGTTTATCACGCTCACGGTTATGTCCCTCGGCATAACGGCAAAGGCGGTGCCGCTTAACAAAAACAACGTTGCAGACGTTTACGTTAACTACGACTACGTTTCTGCGCTGTATGATGATATCAGCACTCGCGCGCACGAATTATGCAAGCGCAACGCTGTACCTGTGTCCGCAGTTGACGATGTGCTGACTTTTGAGGCTGTTAACGATATTGACCGCGCCTATATTCTCGGCACGATGTCGCTGGATGAGCAGTATTCGCAAACGGTTTACCTTGATAAAATTGACGACCTTGCAAAAGATATTGCACAGAGCGTTAACAATACTGTAAAGGAACGCGGATTGAAGTTTGCAACTGGACAGGAAAAAACTGCCGATGATTTTGCAAAGGCAATTACGCGCTACATCACAGGTCGCATAACAGTTTCATACCTTGAAAAATTGCAGACGATTGTTAATATCGGCGGCACGGCTGCGACAGTCGCAACGGTTATCAGCGCAGTGCTTACTGTGGCGCTTGCACTTATAGTGATAACGCTCGGCAGCGAGGTTTACCGCAATTTGCGCAGCATATGTCACGCAGTTTCCGCCTCGGCGCTCAGTTGCTTTATTATTTCAGGCGCGTATGCGTATATAAAGGGAACAAAAAGTCTATACCTGTTCCCGACATATCTTAACGATTCAATAATGCGTTATCTTGACTCTTCCGCAGATGCAGTCGTGATTACAGGCACGGTGTTGCTGGTGCTGTCGTTTGTGCTTATGGCGCTTGTGTGGAAACTAAAGTCAGACGCACTTGATACATAATATAATTTGGATTTTGAAATGTGGCACTGTTGGTTTATACCAATGGCTAACTGATAATTGAATCCCCTCATCCGTCTGCACTGCGTGCAGCCACCTTTCCCCATGGGAAGGCTTGATAGGTTTGGAGATTATAACAGGGTGAAATTATGGAAGAATTAAATAACAATCAAATCGAAGAAAATATCCTTGATAAAGATGTAATGATTAAAGTCGACCATGTTACAATGCGCTTTAATCTTAGCAAAGAAAAGGTTGATAACCTCAAAGAGTTTGTTATCCGCAAACTTAAAGGAACGCTTAAAACAAAGAAGTTTGTCGCTCTCAACGACATCTGCTTTGAAGTAAAAAAAGGCGAGCGTCTTGCGATACTCGGCTTTAACGGCGCGGGTAAGAGTACACTGCTCAAAACTATTGTAGGCGTTTACAAGCCCAGCGAGGGCGAGGTTTACAAGCAGGGCGTTATTGCACCGCTGCTTGAACTCGGCGCAGGTTTTGACCCTAACTATTCAGGACGTGAAAATATCTTCCTCTACGGCTCAATTCTCGGCTATCCGAGGGAGTATATTGCAAGCAAGATTGATGAAATTATTGATTTTTCGGAACTCGGTCACTTTATCGAAGTTCCTGTTAAAAACTATTCTTCAGGTATGCGTGCGCGTCTTGGTTTCTCAATCGCAACGGCTGTTGACCCTGATGTGCTTATCCTTGATGAAGTGCTTTCAGTAGGCGACGCGAAGTTCAAGAAAAAGAGTCTTGCAAAAGTTCGCTCGATGTTCGATAACGGCGTTACCGTGCTGTTTGTATCCCACAACATCGACCAGGTCAAGGCTATTTGCAACAAGGCGATTTTGCTTGAGCACGGCACAATTATCGCAAGCGGTGACGTTAACGATGTTGCAGCGATTTATGAGGAAAAAACTGCCAAACCAAAGGCGAAGGGCGCAAAGTCGGTTGTAGTGCCTCTGACCAAAGAGGAAAAGAAGATTGAAAAGAAGGAAGAAGAACAGGCGCAAAAAACGTTTGAAAACTTCAAGAATTACGAGGACGGCGTGGTTAAGCGCATTGCCGAGCTCGACGACCCTGAGTATCGCTTTGAACTTTATACAAGTATTTACGCGCGCTATGATGACGAGAAAATCAATCAGGACGAGTTCAAAGACGAGGTCGAAAAGCTGCTTTCAGCCGACCTGAAAGACCCGAACTCACCCTACCCGCAGAAAATCAGCAGATTCCAGGAAAGACTAAATAAAATTAAACAGTAATACAAAAAGGAACGGACCGTTGTCCGTTCCTTTTGCGTTATATAATAATTATTCTTCGTATTCGTCTTCATTCTCCCAGTTGTGGTAGATGTTCTGCACGTCCTCGTTTTCGTCAAACATTTCAATCATCTTTGACATTTTCTTCATGTCTTCCTCGTCCTCGAGGCGGGTGTAATTTGACGGAATATACGCCGTTTCGCTTGATACAATGGTGTAGCCCTTTGCGTCAAGGTCGTCGCGCACAACTCCGAGGTCATTTGGCTCGGTGCGAATCTCAAAAATATCCTCATCATCGGTGAGGAAATCAGTTGCACCTGCTTCAAGCGCGTCCTCCATAAGTTGGTCCTCGTCAACATCTTCCTTTTCGATTATGATAACACCCTGCTTTGAGAACATAAAACTAACTGAGCCCGGATTGCCCATATTGCCGCCTGCTTTTGAAAAGTAGTGGCGCACTTCGCCTGCGGTACGGTTGCGGTTGTCAGTAAGTGCTTCAACAACTACTGCAACGCCGCTCGGTCCGTATCCCTCGTAGATAATCTCCTCGTAATTAGCGCTGTCGGTGTCGCCTGCAGCCTTCTTGAGCATACGCTCAATGTTGTCGTTAGGCACATTGTTTTGCTTTGCTTTGGCAATAACGTCACGCAGTTTTGCATTATTGTTCGGGTCGGGGCCGCCGTTTTTAACAGCAACAGCAAGTTCTCTGCCGATTTTAGTAAATATCTTCGCTCTTGCGGCGTCGTTTGCACCTTTTTTACGCTTTATGGTGCTCCATTTATTATGTCCGCTCATAATCTCAAGTCCTTCCATTTAAAAACTATTTAGTATTTTACCACATAACACGGTGTGTTGCAAGTGGGAATTTGCTTGACAAACAGCCACGCATTAATTATACTAATAACATAGTTTTTAGATTGCCACCGGGTAAATGGTATGCCGTTAGGTCTTTGAAGGTATGCCGTCTCGGTGCTTTATTTTTTGGAGGGTTTATGAATCACAATCCGTTTAAGGCACTTACAAAAGGCGAATGGGCGCTGTGGATATTCTCACTCTGCGTTGTAGGTGTGTCGTCTTTTTTTGCAGGGGGCGCAGGAATACTCAGCACAGTGGCGTCGCTCACAGGGGTTACGGCGCTGATTTTTGTTGCAAAGGGCGACGTGTACGGTCAACTGCTCACAATAATTTTTAGTCTCCTTTATGGCGTTGTCAGCATAAAGTTCCACTACTGGGGCGAACTTATAACATACGTCTGTATGTCGTTGCCGGCGGCGTTTATCACAATGATGTCGTGGCTCAGGCACCCTTATAAAGACAGCAACCGTGTAGAGATTGCTCACCTCACAAAAGGCAAAATCTTATTCGCTTTTGCGTCCTCTGCGGTGGCAACCGTGGTGTTTTACTTCATACTGCGTGCGCTCAGCACGCCAAATCTTGCATTTTCAACTTTGTCGGTGTTCACATCGTTTCTTGCGTGCGTGTTCCTTGTTTTGCGTTTGCCGTACTACGCGCTTGCATACTCGGCAAACGATGTTGTGCTGATAGTGCTGTGGGTTCTTGCCGCGCTTAAAGACGTGCAGTATTTGCCGATGATAGTTTGTTTTTCGATGTTCCTTGTAAATGACCTGTACGGATTTTACAACTGGCGCAGAATGAAACGTCGCCAGTCGCTTGACATTGAGCAAAAGTGAGATTATACTTGAGTTATGAAAAAGATTGCAGTAGTTAACGATATATCAGGTTTTGGCAGGTGTTCACTCACAGCGGCGCTGCCTGTAATTTCGTCCTTTGGCTTGCAGTGCTGTCCGCTCGTCACAGGCGTGTATTCAAACCAAACGGGGTACGACAGTTACAAAAACGTCGATCTCACAGACAGTTTGCACTCCTTTATTGACGAGTGGAAAAAACTCGGCGCGCACTTTGACGCAATAATTACAGGCTTTGTGACTTCGGCAAAACAGGGCGAAATAATTGCAAATTTCATAGATGATTTCAGGGACGGCGCGCTTGTCGTGGTTGACCCTGTTATGGCAGATGACGGCGAGGTTTATGACGGCTTTGACAAAGAGCGTATTAACTCCGTGATTTCGCTTGCAAAAAAGGCTGACATCATCACGCCAAACCTTCATGAACTTTGTATAATCGCAGGCAGGGAGTTCAGCGAAAATCTGACCGACATCGACATTTGCGATATGTCAAAATCAAGCGGAGTTGACACTGTAATTACAACGGGTATCAAGCGTGACGATAAGGTGCTGACAGCCGTTTACCACGGCGATGAGTTTGAAACTGTGGCGCAGCAAAAACTCGGCGGCAGTTTTTCAGGCACAGGGGATATACTCGCAAGTTACGTTACGGCTGCAATTGTCAGCAGTGACAATGTGTTCACCGCAGTAAAAAAAGCCTGCTCGTTTATAGAACAGGCTATCAGGCTGACTCTTGCCGAAAACGGCGAAACACCGTATAGGGCAGAGGGAGTTTATTTTGAAAAACTACTCGGCTTTAATCTTGAATAAGCAGACGTTTAATGGTATCAGATACCTCGGTGGCAGACGCTTTGCCGCCGAGTTTTTTCATTGCCTGACCGATTAAAAATCCAACCGCTTTTTGCTTGCCGTCTTTGTATTCGCTGACTGCTTTCGGGTTTTCTGCGATAACCTCGGCGGCGACTTTTTTTATTTCTGCCGTGTTATTTTCAAGGTAAAGACCGTTAGCTTTTATGTATTCTTCGGGCAGGACATTATCATAAAATACGCGCTCAAATACTTCTTTTGCTGTGGCGCGTGAGATTTTGCCGCTGCCAAGCAGATTTATAATTTCGCCAAGCGACTCGGTGCGAAATCTCATATCCTCCGGCAGAGTCTGTGCCTCTGACAGGTGGTGCATAACCTCGCCCATAATCCAGTTTGCGCTGTCTTTTGGCGAATTGGTGAGCACGGCGGTCTTTTCAAACAGCGTGATGTACGCCATGTCGGAGCAGATTATGTCCGCGTCATATTTAGTTATGCCGAGTTCGCTCACATAGCGTTTTTTCTTTGCGTCGGGCAGTTCGGGCAAAGTTCTGCGTATGCTCTCAATGTATTCGTCCGTTAGTGTAATCGGCGGTATGTCAGGCTCGGGGAAGTACTTGTAGTGCTGTGCTTCCTCCTTGATACGCATTGCAAATGACGTGTTCTTTCTTTCGTCCCAGCGGCGGGTTTCCTGACGCACTGTGCCTCCGTTTTCAAGCAGTTCTGTCTGGCGTTTTGCCTCGCTCTCAACCGCGGACTGTATTGCTTTAAATGAATTAATGTTTTTCATTTCCGTACGTGTGCCGAGTATTTCAGCGCCACAAGGTTTTACTGACACATTAACATCTGCGCGCAGTGAGCCCTCCTGCATTTTGCAGTCCGATACACCGCAAAATCGCAGTATATCACGCAGTTTTTTTGTGTACTGCGCCGCTTCTTCGGGGGTGGCAATATCAGGCTCTGACACAATTTCAAGCAGCGGCACACCGCAGCGGTTGTAGTTAATCAGCGTTGAGTCGCCTTCGTGTATCAGTTTGCCTGCGTCCTCCTCCATATGCAGTTCTTTAATCCTTATGCGTTTGCCGCTGTCAAGTTCAACCCAGCCATTTTTGCAAATCGGCAGATACAGTTGTGATATTTGGTACGCCTTTGGCAAGTCGGGGTAAAAGTAGTTTTTACGGTCAAATTTGGTGTGCTTTGTAATTTCACAGTTCAGCGCAAGCCCTGTGCGTACAGCAAACTCTACCACTTTTTTGTTGAGCGTGGGCAGGGCGCCCGGCATACTTGTGCAGATTTCGCAGCACTGCGTGTTGGGCGCACCGCCAAAACGCGTGGTGCAGGAACAAAAAATTTTGGTGTCCGTCAGAAGTTCGGTGTGCACTTCAATACCGCATACAATGTCGTAATTATTC
>ONXZ01000153.1 GCA_900321905.1 uncultured Eubacteriales bacterium | reverse complement strand
CCGATATATGATTCCTGAATATTCCTTCATATTTAACAATCGTGTTCGGCTTTGAGTTGAGTTTAACCCCATAAATCCACAGGCTGTACACGTCTTCTATTTTGGTAGTAACAAGTGGGTTGCCGGCGTTAAATGTGCTGATTTCGAGGTCCTTTTTAATAATTTCTTCTGTTTTCAAATTTCTCATCCTTTCAAATGATAATAAAATGAACATTGCTAAGTTGATATAATAGGCTTTAGTCGATAAATTTTGTTAACAAATTGTTAAATTTTCTTGCTAAAAACTATTGAAAAACGAAAAACACTGTGTTATAATGTTATCAAAGTATGTATATGGATGGGATAATTGCGTCTATATACTTCATATATGGAACCAATAAGTGAAAAACTCCGTTGCGCTTGCAATGGAGTTTTTTAATTTGCTCTCTGTTTTTTATACTTTATCGTGCATTTGTATATGTTTTCAGAGCCGTATTATTCAAAACCGAGCGACTATTTCAAAAATCAGGAGGACTGTGCGCCCTCCTGATTCTTTGCTGTTATTTTTTTGTTTTTACTGCCTTGACTTTGCTCCAGGATGAATAGTATTTTGCCTTGCCTACAGTTTTAAATGTACGGACTCTGACATAATATTTTTTATTGCCCGCGACTTTTGTAATCTTTCTGTACGATGATTTTTTGCCGTTGCCCTTTACGGTTTTTGTTTTGGCGCCTCTGAAGTTTTTGTTGACACAATACTGCACCTGATATCCGCTGACCTGTGACTTTTGCCGCTGCCAACTTGCCATAAACGATTTTTTACCGGGCGTCAGCTTTGCAATTTTCGGCGCGCCGGGATAAATCTTATACTGTGTGATGTGACTGCCGTAGTAACCGTTGCAGAACGTAACTTTTGCATTGTATGTACCGACGTTTTTGCGACCGTTGGTATAGGATGTTTTATACTTTTTAACCGAAAGTGACTTATATCCCCTGCCATCGTTTATCGTTACTTTTATTGCAGGCGCTTTAGGCTTGCCGTCATACGTATATGCCTTGCTGCTCAAAACAACACTGGCTTTGAAAATTCTGTAGTCTACTGTTGAACTATTGATTTTCTTTTCGTAGCTGCCCTTTCCGCTGATAACTAACTTTGCTGTTCCGACATTTTTATAAATTTTGTTTTTCGGAAGCGAAATCACGTAATCTGTACCTTGCTTGAGCACTTTGCCGCTTTTGGAATCTTTAAGAACAATTCCTTTAGGCATTATTGCTTTTCCCGTATACATTTGGTGCGGCACATTTGTTACGACGCTGGGACATTTGACCTTGATTGCATTTTTTTGCGTCATCGTATTTTCTGTCGTCAGCCAGGTCGGGCTGTCTATGCCTTTGCAAACATCGGGATTTATAATCAGATTAGCCGGTTTGGTTGCGTTAATACTACTGAGTTTGGGCGCACTGAAAGCCATTGCCTCAACGGTATTGAGTTTCTCCGGCAATTCAATCGTTTCAATGCTCGTGTCCTTAAAAGCACTTTCTTTGATGGTTGTCAGTTCTGAGTTTTCGGCAAACTTAACAGTTGACAGATTAGGACACTCATTAAACGCCGCCTTGCCGATTACTTTTACTTTTTTAGATACGGCAACGCTTTTAAGATTGTCGTTTGTGAATGAATTATCGCCTATTTTTTCAACTGTATTCGGAACGCTGAATGAGGTCTTGTTTATATTTGACGGATACTCAACAAGAGTTTTTCTGTCCGGTGTATATTTAACACCGTCAACAATAACATAATCGCCGTTTTTTGTTGACATAAATATGCCGTCTGAGCACTTAACAGAAACCGCTCCGTCAGCGTCGTTTTCAAAATCGAAACTGTAATTATAATTGTACCACTGTGTAGTTGTACCGGAATAATTAATTGCGTCAAGAGAAGTGCATCCCTTAAAAGCATCTTTATCTATGCTTACAATGTTTTTATTCAATGTTACGCTTGTCAGATTGGTTAAATCCTGAAACGTATAAGCAGAAATGCTTTTAACGCCTGTTCCTATTGTAATCGTTTCAACATTATCACAACCGTTAAACAATCCGTTATAGACATCTGTTACGCCATTACCTATTGTGATATTTTTTAATGCTGTGCATCCTCTGAACGGAGCGTAACCGAGCGTCTTTACGGTATCAGGTACTGTAAAGTTTGTCAATGCTGTGCAGCCGTCAAACGCATAATAACCGATTGTAGTAACGGAGGGGGCAATATCAACTTCAGTAAGATTGGTAAGATTTTTAAAAGTACCTGTGCCTATTGACGTTATACCGTTTTCAACAACTGCTTTTTCAATATTATCGTTATAATCCGACAACTCAATGTAGTATAATTCCGATGCCATTTGCGGATAATAAGAACCTATAATGTTTCCCGAACCGATAAAATGAACTTCACTTTTATCGGTATCAATATAATAGCACGAATCATCGCCGGATTGACCGCTTGGGGTGATAAAATCAAGCTCGACGAAACCGCAATTTGCGCATACGGATTTTTTATACGTTTGTTTTTCGCCATTGTCAGAGTCATAAACAATAACTACTTCTCCGGTGTTGAATTGGTGCTCGCCGGCACACGGAACAACTGAGTCGTTCACGTCACTTCTGACAGTATATCCGCATTCAGAACACTCATATTTTTCAATAAATTTTGAATCCTCGAAAAAATAGCCCTTATAACACAGATTATGGTTTTCGTAATGTATACTGTATCATAATTATACTTTTTTGCATATTGTGCTGCGAGAGAGTTTTGCTTCACATAAAGAACTGCAAATTTTGTAAACACTATATTAGAACTATCCGTATCCTGTATTTCACAATTCTTATTCAAAATGGTTACTTTTTCCAGTTTTACACAGCCGTCAAAAGCACCGTAACCGACAAATGTAACATTTTGAGGTATCACAACACTTGTAAACGAATCACATCCATAAAATGACGAGCCTTTAATCGTGGTAATTTTTTCAGGGAACTCAATACTTTTTAAACTTCTGCATTCACAAAATGCGTAACCGCTAATCTCAGTCAGTTCGTTTGACAGTTTAACTGTTTCAAGGGCAGAACAATTACAAAAAGCGCCGTCTTCTATTGAGGTTATGCTGTCGGGCATAATTACGCTTTTAAGTTTAGTACAGTCCAAAAACGCCCAACCGCCAATGTGATTAACGGTGTTGCTGATTGTCAGCGATTCAATATTCTTACATTTACGAAAAGCGTCATCGCCAATGCTTGTAACTCCGCTCTGTATAACAACCTTTTTTATTTCGCTGACTTCATAAAACGGTGAATAATTGGAAGAATCGACTGAATAATCAGTCATATCACCTGAACCGCTGATTGTCAGTGTGCCTGTTGATTCTTCAAAACTATAATTAACATTTTCGCCGCAACTACCGGAATAATCAAGGAAAGGCTGCTCATCAGTATCAGGACCATCAACACCGCCACTGATTCTAACAAATTCATTACTGTTTTTTAAGGCATATTGATGAGCGGTTGAATTTGCATACCCGCGGATTACTGCGTCTGAGTTAATTGCCTGGTCGCTAATACTGCAAGACGGATTATCGATAACAATTTCTTCTACCGCTGTAAAGGCGTTAGCCCCGATGCTGCTGACAGTTTTGGGAACAGTAATATTTTTTAGCGACGTGCAGCCTGCAAAAGCACCCTCGGAAATGCGTGTTACAGTGCTCGTAAAGGTCACATCAGTCAGATTGATACAGCCGTAAAAAGCATATGCGCCGATACTTGTAACTCCGCTCTCGATAACAACACTGCGAATATTAACAATATTGGCGAACGGCGATTGATTGCTTTCGGAATCGTAATCGTACATATCTCCGCTTCCCGTGATAGTAAGTATTTCTTCCGTGTTGTCAAAAGTACAGTTAACATTTTCACCGCACTGAGCGGTATAGCCGAATTCTGTGATTTCGTTATCGGTATCTCCATCATCAATGCCGCCGGGTGCCGCAAAGGCTTCAATTCCAAAGTTTGGCAGGATGGTAAGTGCAATAATCAGAATAAGCAGTGAGAAAATCAGTTTTTTAGATTTATTGATTCTTTTCATTTTTTTCTCCTATTGTATCGTCAATTAAATTGTATTCTATCGTTGTTGCATTATCGCCGTAGGAAACTACAACTTCAAATATTTTGTTTCCTTCATTATCCGTGACAAGTACAGGTTCTCTGACCGTGCATTTGCTTAACGGAATAATTTCATCGGGTTGCGACAGATTCATCTCTGTATCATCCTCGTTGTCATACCAGACACCGACCACATACCCGGATAAATCTATTTCATCTTTGCTGTGAATATCCGTATTTACCGAAGCGTTTTCCTTTTCAAACACCTGAATCATACGAATATTATCCTCTTCACCCTCATCGGCAGCGTTAAACAACAACTCGCTGATATGACTGAAGTATTCTCTTATATCATCCGCTATTGCAGGAAACGCCTGCAACGTCGCTGTTATTGCTATTGCGAGTACAGCGGCAACCGCGAGTATTCTTCTAAATCTTATAACCGTTCTTGTTTTCGGTTTGTCTGTATTTGTTTGTTCTTTTGCAGAATCTTTATCAGAAACGCTGATATTTTCTTCATTTTCGGAAGGTTCTTCTGCAATGCTTTCAAAATCGCCTTCTTCTATGGCTTCGACAATTCTGATACATTCGTCAATGAATTCTGCGTCCATTTCGTTGCATGGCTTGTCGAGTTCGTTGTCAACAGCTTCGTTAAGATAATCAATAATATCTTTTGCACGCTTTTCATCAGACATTGCCTGTGCAAGTATGTTTTTATCTAACTTGAATGACATAGCAGTTAACCTCCCTTCCTGTAATTTTCCAAAACCGGCGTAACAAGTTGTTTTATCTTTTCGCCTGTTCGTGAAAGACGCTTGGCAACTGTATTAGGCTTCAGGTCAAGCAGTTCACCTATTTCTTTCAGTGATTTCTTTTCTATGTATTTCAGTGTGAAAAGTGTCCGTTCATCATCTGTCAGTTTTGACAGCAGCACCTTTGCGATTTCATCATAATCCAAATCCGCAGCATTTATCAGGTCGAAATCCTGCACCGGATCCACAAGTTCTGCAGCGTCGTCAATATCTGCTGTTTTCGCCTGTCTGCGCTTAAAGTAGAGATACTCTTTTTTGCAGGTCATTCTTGCAATGCTGTACAGATAAGTTTTAGGGTATTCTACCTCTTCTCCCTCAAGCAACTTATTGTAGTAAAAAATAAACGTTTTTTGTACGCAATCTTCGGCATAATCTTTACACTCGCGCAACTGTTGTCGGCACACGGCTAAGACTACGTCATAGTACTGTTCGTACGCTTGTGAAAGCAGCTTGTCGGCAGTTTCCTTTGAAATTGCCAAGTGTGTTCCCTCCTCCGTCTAATCCTTTCATATATAAGTAACGCGGAACTTCGTTTTATAAAAACTCATAATGTATTGTATCACATTCCGTCTCGCGTTTCCATATCAATTATGCAGAAAGCCCAGGCTCTCAACATAATTAAAAAGTTATTAAATAATACTTCAAAACGAATTGAACATTTTTTCAATACCGGACGTTATGTTTTTCACATCTTTAACAAATTTGTCCCGCTCGTTATTATCAGTTTCGATTGCACTGTAAACAACAGAATTCTTATCAATATATTAGTATGCTATGAATATATTACTCCGTCCTGTATTATCTTACTGATTAAATAACGCTCTCAAACAATTCAGATATAAGACTTACGCAGCCTTTCCTATTTCTCTTACTCTTCTGCGAATGTTCTCAATCTCACGTTCTTTTCTGGTTTTGCGCCTTTTCTGTGCTTTGTAATTCCTTGTTTTCATATTTTACATCTCCTTTATATTGTCGGGTATCACCCTTTCGTTTATTAGTAACACCAAAAACGGAAATGTGACAAAATAATAATAATAAAATCAGCCAGTTGTTTTAGTGCATAAGTTGTACATAAGTTTACATAAGTTTTTGGTGAAAATCACGTCAAATTACGTAAAAATACGATAAATACAGTATCCCTAAAGATAAAAAGAAAGGCCCTGAAACCGTTGCTATCAACTGGTTTCAAGGCTTTTTATGTTGGTGATCCACCGGACTGTTTTATTAACGCTCTGACCCTCTCAGGGTTCGATTCCCCTGCAACAAAAAAAAACAGACCTTTCGGTCTGCTTTTTGTTGGTGATCCACCGGGGAATCGAACCCCGGACACCTTGATTAAAAGTCAAGTGCTCTGCCGCCTGAGCTAGTGGATCATATTTTGTTTGCTGTTTTGATTATTTGTTTCTCAAAACTTTGCATATTATATCACACAAGTATACTAAAATCAAGTGTAAATTTAAAAAAATATAAAATATAAAAAATGCGCAGCACAAAGCCACGCATATAAATGTAATTTATCTTGTAAACATCATAATAATCAGTGCGATTATCAGTGCTGCCGCTACGCCTGCGCAGAATTTTGCAAGGCGCATTACAGCGTCAAACATATTTGTAGGGCAAGCCTGCATAACAGCGTACATAAACTTGTTTTTGACCTGCCTGCCGACAATGTCTTTAAACCGCAAATCAAACGTTTCAAGGTGGCCGTCTGTGAAAAGGTCGATAACCCTTGTTCCCCTGTTCTTACCGGGACCGTAAACATTGAAGCCGCAGCCCTGCGTGTAGCCGACATCTATGCCGTCAACTTCGCCGTGAAATGAGCAGTTGTGGTCGTGACCGAAGTATACGCCTTTAACATCGCCTTTTTCCCTGAACGCAGCAAACTCGCCGCTGTTCTCCTGAGGGTCAGCGGGGCTCTCCTTCATAAAACCGTCTGCGTTAACTCTGTCGCGATTCAGCACAAAGTACTCACCGTCGTGAGTTCTGAATCCCCTCACCGCGCCGCGCTTAGTGCGTTTTACCTGTGTGAGAAGTTCAAACACCTCACAAATTGGGATATGCTGAATAACTACTGACGGCACGGGCGCTCCGGTCATTTTTTCATACTCATCGCGGGTGTCGCGATACCACTG
>ONXZ01000152.1 GCA_900321905.1 uncultured Eubacteriales bacterium | reverse complement strand
AGGAAGGCGTCACCTTTAACTCACACGTTGACGGACGCAAAATCTTTATGGGTCCTGAGGAAAGCATGCAAATACAGTCGCACCTCGCCTCAACTATTGCAATGGCGTTTGACGAGTGCGTTGAAAACCCTGCTAAATATGATTACGCAAAGGAAGCATGCGGCAGAACTCTGCGCTGGCTTGAGCACTGTAAGGCTGAAATGGAGCGCCTGAACTCTCTTGAAAGCACAATAAACCGTCAGCAGTTACTCTTTGGTATAAATCAGGGCTGCACGTTTGACAACCTCAGAATTGAGCATATGAAAGAGATTGTCAAACTCGACCTTGACGGTTACGCAATCGGTGGTCTTGCCGTAGGCGAGCCGAAAGAGGATATGTACCGCGTTATTTCTGCAGTTGAGCCGTATGCGCCTAAGAACAAACCGCGCTATCTTATGGGCGTAGGTACACCGGGTAATATACTTGAAGGAGTCAGCAGGGGAGTTGACCTCTTTGACTGCGTAATGCCTTCGCGCAACGCACGCCACGGTCAACTTTTCACTAAAAAAGGTATAATCAACATCAACAACGCAAAATATATGCGCGATGAAAAGCCTATTGACGACACCTGTACCTGCTCAACCTGCCGCAATTATTCGCGCTCGTATGTCAGACATCTCTTTAAGTCTAACGAAATGCTTGCAATGCGACTTGCGGTTATTCACAACCTGCATTTTTATAACAATCTTATGCAGGAAATCCGTGATAATATCGAAAACGGCAGTTTTACAGACTACAAAAACGAGTATACAGACCTTCTTGACACGAGAATTTAAAATAATTCTTGCATTATTTTGCATAATGCTATATAATTTATATTGCTAATTTGAATTGGAGGAATTTATTATGAATACATTTTTACTTATGCAGGGCGCACAGCAGGCTGCAGGCGGACAGGGCGGCGCAGGCTCATATTCTTACATTATCCTGATGGTTTTACTTGTAGGTGTAATGTACTTTATGATGATAAGACCGCAGAAAAAACGCCAGAAAGAAGAGCAGGAAATGCGTTCTTCACTCGAAATCGGTGATGAAATCATCACAATCGGCGGTATTGTAGGCAAGGTTGTTACAATCCGTGAAGAGGATATTGTTATCGAAACAGGCGCTGACAGAACTAAAATGAAACTGCAGAGATGGGCTGTAAACACCAACGTTACAAAGACAGAACAGCACCGCAAGGAAGTTGAAGCAGCACGCGAGGCTTCTAAGGCAAAGAAGAACAAGAAAGACAATGATAAAAAGTCCGATTCTGTTAAAGAAGTTGAGGAAAAAATCGAGAAATAATATCATAAAATCAAACGCTCCTGAATATTCATTATTGAATATCGGGGGCGTTATTTTTATGAAAAAAATCAGCACAGCAAAGAGCAATAACATACTTCTAAAATATATACTAAAAGTTGTGATTACAACAATTCTTTCGACACTTTTATTTACATACATTTTCAGCAAAATATCTTACAGCCTTGATTTAGATCTCAAATTTGACAACTATTTTGCAATTGTAATATGCGCGTTATGTGCTGCTATAACTGCGTTTGTGTCAGTTTTAGGCATAAAAAACAACGGCTTTATACTCGGTGCAGTTGCACAAGTGCCGCTGTTGTTTTACAGTATACTAAATGTAATATTTAACAATTCTTCAATCTTATTTTTTGCAATAAAAGCCGTGCTTGTAATCTGTATCGGAATGTTAATCGGTCACATCGCTTCGCAAAAATCAAACAAACTGAGGCTCAAATAATGAAGTTAGATATAGCAAATCTAAACCCTCAAAAGACGTTTGAAGAAATCCTGAAAGAAGAAAAAGAACTTATTTATTCTGTGTTGTTCTACACAGCAGGACTCCTCGTTGGCTCGCTCGGTTTCAGTCTGATAAAAAGCGAAATGCTTATCAAAGGAATAAAAGCAATTTTCACGCCTCACGCAGGTAATCTGACATCAATATTCATCTGCAATTTTGCGCTGTATATCTCGATTTTTGCAGTAACTGTACTGCTCGGACTATTTCTTATAGGTTACCCGATAATCAACAGTATTCCGCTTATAATCGGCTGTTCGGTAGGACTGAAAGTCGCCTTTTTCTACATAACATACGGTGTAAAGGGAGTAGGATACTCGCTTTTACTTGTCATTCCGCAAGCCGCTATATTCACAACAGTTGTGGTGTACACCATACGGCAAAGCGCTCAAATAAGCAGATACATTTTAAATTGCGTGACTTCAAAAGAAGCAGGGGAGCCGCTAAAAGTAAAATCACTGCTAAAACGATACATAACGTATACTTTAGCAGTGACCTCAGCGGCATTTGTAAATGCTCTTTTTACTTTTTTACTCTCTGATTTAATCAAGATTTAGGCGCTTTGTTGTTAGCTAAGGGATTTGATTCAATCGCAGTTCTTGTCGCATCAGACGAAATATGAGTGTATATTTCAGTAGTGCTGAGATTTTCGTGACCGAGAATCTCCTTGAGGAGCAGCACATCAACATTGCCGTGCTGATACATCAGCGTAGCAGCAGTATGGCGCAGTTTATGCACCGACAAACCTCTGCCGCCAAGACCTGCTTTTTCAAGGTTTTTATTGACCATAATCTCAATAGTGCGAGGGTTCATTCGTTGATTTCGCGCGCTAAGGAACAACGCTCTATCCTTAACACCGTCATTTGGTCTGACTTTTCTGTAAGCGTCAATCGCTTCCACACAAGCGTTATTCAGATAAACTGTGCGCTCTTTGTTGCCTTTACCGGTGATTACAAGCGTTCCGTCAGAACGAATGTCGTTATAATCAATAGAAATCAGTTCGCTAAGTCGCATTCCGCAGTTCAAAAACAGAGTAATTATCGCAAAATCTCTCTCCTTATACTTGCCGTCAACAACGGATAGCAGTTTCTGCGCTTCCTCAAGTGTCAGGTATTTGGGCAGGGATTTTTTTATTTTCGGAGTGTCAAGATTTTTCATCGGATTGACGTCTAAAAGTCCCAAATTATCGGCTAAATAAGCGTAAAAACGGCGTATTGCGACTACTTTGCGAGCCCTTGTGGCTTCGTTGTTTTTACGTACATTTCTGCAATAAATTAAGTATTGATAGGCGTCATTAAGCGTTATTTTCTTAATAAAATCAATATCAAGGGCAGTCAAATCAATTTCACTTTCCTCAGCAGACTCAGGGTACAAACCCTTATGTTTAGTCATAAAAACAAGGAAATTCTTGATATCACCGGCGTATTCGATAACAGACAGCGAACTATGACCCTTAATTGCTTCAATGTATATAAGATAGTCCTGAACAAGTTGCGGTAACTTGTTAAAATCACTTCTTTTCAAGAAAATCACCTCAAACTAATTTCGCAAAACTTTTGCAGGGAATAATTTAATAATACCAAAGGGAAGATAACTTTGCAAGCGTTTTAAGCAAAAAAACTGTAAAAGAATCACAGCAAGCAGTGCAGAATATAAAATACAGAATTCTATTGATTTAAGTAAAACGAGTATGTCCTACACACACGGTGTGTACTACCGAATACAGCCAATACCGTGACTTTAGTAGCACAATCTATTATTTATAAAAATTCTATCGGATGCAAATAGAAATGCAATAAACGCAAAATCAATCATTGAATAGCAGCAAACAAATAACACAATTCATCATTAAAAATATTTCTATCGTCTCCAGAGCAGAGCAAGAATACCGATATTACATCTAAAAACCAGCAAAACGCCTGAAAACAGTGCGTTTGCGCTATTTCATACTTTTCACTTTGAAAACTCCCCTTTATTTCGCAAAATATTAATTTTGCGAAATTGCGTAAAAATTATTATATGCGAATAAATAAAGCAGAAGGCTTCCCCTCTGCTTTGAAAATGCTATTTTTTTGACCGTCTTACTGCGATAACAACAAACGCTATCACAATAACCAATATGATAATATAAGGCATAACCTCTCCTTTACTCAGTTACTGCTTCAAGCGCAGCGCGTATTGTTCGCACCGGAACAATATCGACGCTTGACTTCAACTCTTTTGAAAGTGATTTGTAGTTGTGAAACGGAATTACACATTTTGTAAATCCAAGTCGCTGCGCTTCCTGAATTCGCTGTTCACAGTTGTTGACCGCTCTAATCTCCCCCGCAAGTCCAATTTCACCAAAAGCAAGGGTGTTTTCGTTAACAACAACGTCTTTTAATGACGACAGAAGCGCAATCGCAACTGTAAGGTCTGCAGCAGGTTCATAAAGTTTCAGACCGCCGACTACATTAAGATAAGCGTCCATTCCGTTAAAAAAGTAGCCTGCGCGCTTTTCAAGCACAGCGA
>ONXZ01000186.1 GCA_900321905.1 uncultured Eubacteriales bacterium | reverse complement strand
TATACAGCCGCCTTTTGGAATTTGCTTTCTGTGCCGTCAACCTGCACGGAAAACGGAATAAAGAGTTATAAGTGTGTAAAGTGTGGCGAAGTTATTTCTACATCACCGGCACCTCTTGCAGAGCATACCAGGATTACTGTTAAAGAAAACTTAATCCCCGCAACACTTAACACCACAGGCTCATACGACGAGGTCGAAAAATGCTCTGTTTGCGGTAAGGAATTCAGCAGAACTCCCGTTACTGTTCCTAAACTCATCAGCATTGCAAACGCTAAGGTTACGGGAATTAAGGCAAAGACCTATACAGGTAAGGCAACAAGCCAGGCTGTGACAGTAAAACTCGGTACAAAAACGCTTGTAAAAGGAACTGACTATAAAGTTACTTATAAAAACAACAAAAACGTAGGTACTGCAACTGTTACAATCACAGGTATAAATGCTTACAGCGGTTCAATTAAAAAGACTTACAAGATTAACCCGAAAGGCACAAGCCTTAAGAAAGTAACCGCCGGCAAGAAGGCGTTTACTGCAATTTGGACAAAGCAGGCAAAGCAGACTACAGGCTATCAGATTCAGTATTCAACAAGCAGTAAGTTCAAGAATGCTAAAACCGTAACGGTTAAGAAGAACAAAACGACCAAGACAACGGTTAAAAAGTTAAAGGCAAAGAAAAAGTATTATGTCAGAATCAGAACCTATAAAACTGTAGGCAAGAAAAAATACTGTTCATCCTGGTCAAAAGCAAAGGCCGTTAAAACCAAATAGTAATGACTGACGAATTAAGGCTCGGAGTTGACGCTCCGAGCCTTAAATTTTTGGAAAAATAAAAAATTAGAACAGGCGTGCTGATTTTTGTTATTGAAATCAAATATAATATGTGTTAAAATGTAAGTGCCAAATATTTATCTTAAAATTTAATCTCACAGGCAAAGAATGCTTTTTATCTTTTTGATAAAAATGCATGCTTCTGTTTTGGTATTCTTTCTTGTGAGAAACTAAGATAAATGTTTGGCGACAGTTGGAGCTGCGTTTTTGGCGTGCAGTTTCGGCTGTACGCATTTTTTTTGGGAGGAAGTAATATGAAAACAAAAGTAATTGCACAAAAATACAATCTAAATCAGGCTGATTTTGAAGATTTTTTACGCACAAATAATTTGGATTGCTTTGAAAAGCATAATTCAATTGATGTTTACGATTATTTTGTAGAAGAATATGTAGCAAAGTATAACCAATGGATTATCGCAAACGGCAAAAACAATTCAGAAGATAATACCGATATAAAACAGCCCCAAGAAAGTGTCAACAAACAAAACGGTATTGAAATTAAAATGGGCAACAGCGATGCTGTAAATAATGATATAAAAGGTTTTAATTATAAAACGATAGATATTATTGTGCAGATTAATTCTATTAGAACTATGGGTCTGATGTCAATTGTTATTGCGTTCTTAAATCCGATTATTGGTTTGGTTTGCGGTACAATTGGAAAAGCCCGCGGAGAACGCTTGACTGCGGTCCCGAGCGAACTTGATAATTCGCTTACGGATGCAGTTGAGTATAATGAAAAAGGTGTAAAAGTATCAACGATTATTCTTGTTATAGAAATAATTGTATCAATAATCGGTGCAATGATAGCGCTTAATCAATAAAAGTGCCATGACGCGACAACCCCTCCGTCCGGTGAACAGAAGTGATGTCGGCACAAGCCGATGATGTATCGGCAAGCCGAAATGATGTTGCTCGCTTTGCTCGCAGTGATGCGATGTTTGCGAAAACGTGCGCAGCACACATCAATTGTCATTACGATAAGTGAGTTGTGTAATTAACGGCATCACGGCGGGCGGTGCCCTGAATTTTGCACGCCTTGGAGCGGCGGCAAAATTCAGACCGCTACGCAGCTCTTTTTGCTCGCTTCATCTGACACCGGCAGCGCTCGCAAACGAGCCAGTTAACAGCCTTCGGCTGTTAACCTTGCCGTAGTTGAAACCGAAAAGGAGCCAAATGAAAAGGGTACGCATTTGCGTACCCTTTTCATTTGGCTCCCCTTGCCGGGCTCGAACCAGCGACAACTCGGTTAACAGCCGAGTGCTCTACCAACTGAGCTAAAGAGGAATGTTTCACTTTTTAGTGCTTAAATATAATAACAAATAATAAGTGCGATGTCAACACTTTTTTTAAAAAATATTGGGAAGGCTTTTTGCCTTCCCAACGTTTTTATATACTTACTTATTTCTGTAAATAATTGCTTCGCGCTCAGGTCCGTTTGAAACCATTGTGATGTTGCAACCCATCTCATTTTCAATAAACTCAACGTAGTCGCGTGTTTCCTGCGGAAGGTCATTGTAGTTTTTGATACCCCTGATGTCGCAATGCCAGCCTTTAAGTGTTTTAAGCACAGGCTTTGCCTTTTTGAGCAGCGGAGTAGTCGGGAAGTCCTTTGTAACTTCGCCGTCAATCTCATAGCCAACGCAAACCTTGATTTCGTCAAGGTATGACAGGCAGTCAAGCGCGGTCATAACAACCTGAGTTGCTCCCTGGCACTCAATGCCGTAGCGTGACGCCACGCAGTCAAACCAGCCAACACGGCGCGGTCTGCCCGTTGTTGCGCCAAATTCACCCTTGTCGCCGCCGTGAATACGCAGTTCCTGTGCCTCGTCGCCAAAGATTTCGCTTACAAACTCGCCTGCGCCGACAGCCGATGAATACGCTTTTGTAACAACGACAATGTCCTCAATCTTGTGTGGCGGAATACCTGCGCCGACTGCGCCGTAGCCTGCAAGCGTTGAGGAGGAGGTAACCATCGGATAAATGCCGAAGTCAGGGTCTTTGAGTGTGCCGAGTTGTCCCTCAAGCAGAATGTTTTTGCCCTCTTTGATTGCGTTTGCAAGGTATGTGTGCGTGTCGCAAACATAAGGTGCAATCTTTTCTTTATACTCCATGCAGGTTGCATAGAGTTCGTCCTCATTGAGCAGCGGCTTGTGATAAACATGCTCAAGCGTGAGGTTTTTAAGTGTGCAGATATTTTTGAGTTTTGCCTTCAAAACTTCGTCGTCAAACAACTCGTTAACCTGAATACCGATTTTGCTGTATTTGTCAGAGAAGAACGGCGCAATACCACTCTTAGTTGAGCCAAAAGCGTTTTTGCCAAGACGTTCTTCCTCGTACTCGTCAAGCAAAATGTGGTACGGCATAAGAATCTGCGCCCTCTCGCTGACAAGAAGATGAGGGTTGAGTCCTGCTTTTTTTACCTGCTCAAGTTCATTTATAAATTTGTTGATATCAAGGGCAACACCGTTGCCGATAATGCAGGTGGTGTGGTCGTAGCACACACCTGAGGGCATAAGGTGCAGAGCAAATCTGCCATGCTCGTTGATAATTGTGTGTCCTGCGTTTGCACCGCCCTGAAAGCGGATAACTATGTCGCTCTGCTCGGCGAACATGTCAGTGATTTTGCCTTTGCCTTCGTCGCCCCAATTGGCGCC
>ONXZ01000151.1 GCA_900321905.1 uncultured Eubacteriales bacterium | reverse complement strand
GTACATGCCAATCAAACTGTTTCCACAAGTAAGATTGTAATCAAAGAATTCAAAAGGCTTATCCCTATTAAAGACTTTCATCCAAAGAACCAGTTTGGCAATTTCGACAGCATACGGATTAAGGTCAACACCATAAATACATTTACGGGCAACCTGTGTCCTTACACGGTATTCAAGTTCATTTGTCCATCCTTCTTTTTCAATACCGTTGGCAATCATTTCTTCCAAAGACTGACGTAAAAAAGCAATAATACGACCATAACAAGCCTGTATCATATGTCCGCTTCCCATCGCAGGGTCACAGATTTTTACATCCAATACTGCCTTAAACAATTCGTTAAAACTATTACCATGAGCCTTTTTCACATCTTCCAATTTAGGATTTAATGCGGTCTTTACAAGATGTTCTACAATTAAATCTGGCGTATAATAAGAACCTGTTGCCTTGCGTTCGCCAGCATGGTTAATTAAATACAAATCGCCCTTTACTACGTTATGACGAACACGCTTCTTATTGATGATAGACGGCAATTCCTTCATATCCTTATCAATAACGGCAAGTTTGTATTCCAAAAGACTTTCATAAATACTACCCAGCTCCCGGACAGATATTGTTGAAAAATCCACTGTATAAATCTGCTTCTTTACCTGAACACGGCAAAGATTATCTACCGCATTCGCAAACAGGGTATCATCAATATTCAAACCGAACAGAAGCGGATGCTTCTTTCCGGAAAACAAACCACCGTTATATTTTTTATCAATCTTCTTATAAACATCCCCAAGTTTTAAGTCATCTTCACGGTTCAAACCGTCACTATCCGTAATTTCACCGATACCCTTATTTTTAGAAATAATCAGGTCAAGACCCTGACCCTCAGCGTTTTTGTACTGCTGTTTGCCCATAAGCGCCTTCATAATTGCAGGAACTACGATGATAACTACCTGACCGCCTGACTGACCAACGCTGCGCAGGAAAGAAGCGATTGAGATAGCGCTTGACCTCTCCTTAGGGTTTGGTGAGCAAAGCGCGCCAAAGCAGTTTGACGGTGATTCAACCGCACACGAAATTGCTGTGTAAAGCGAGTAAATCACAAACATCCAGATTGTTGCAACTGTGAACGAACTTGTGTTTGGCGCAACAAAAACGAGCATTGAGATAATTGCAAGCGGAATTGCGCCGAAGCCGACCCAAGGCTTAACCTTGCCAAGCGGCGTCCTTGTACGGTCAACAAGGATACCGATAATAAGTTCCATAACTGCACCGACAGCGCCTGCAACACCGAAAACCGACGCTACGACTGCCGCGAGTTTTGCGGAATCAAAGCCTTGACCCTTGAATGCGAAGTCAGCAAAAAATGTCATTGTGTAGTCAGGCATCCATCCGGTGAGCAGAGCTACGCCGAACAGGCCTATACCAAAGGTGACAATTTCAGATGGCTTCATGTACTTTTTTTCTGCCGGAGCGGCTGTTGCTGTCGCACCGGCGGCTTTCTTTTTAGCCATAAAGAAACCCCTTTTCTAAATATATTCACTTTATTATATCAAATTAATATTTATAATACAAGACAGAATTTACATATTTTTAACCGATAATGAATAATTTTACAGCAAAATACACAAAAAATCGGCACACAAGGAGCGACCCTTGCGTGCCGAAAAAAAATTTTGTTATAGCAAATCTGCAAGTGTTTTTGAGTTGAGGAAATCCATAATAACCTCGTTGAGTTCGTTCCACATCGGACGTGTCAGGCACGAGCCTGCCTTTGTACACTCCTTTTCGCAGTCTATGCAGGCAACGGGTGCAAGCGATTTTTCCGTAAGAATAAGAATTTCGCCAACCTTGTATTCCTCAAGTTTGCGGTTCAGGCGATAGCCGCCGCTTTTGCCGCGTGCGCTGTCAACAAGTCCGCCCTTTGAGAGTTTGGAGATGATTGCCTCAAGGTACTTCATACTAATCTCCTGACGCTCTGAAATATCTTTTAGCGATATAAAATTTTCCTCGCCGCCGTGCTGCGCAAGGTCGAGCATTATGCTGAGCGCATACCTGCCCTTGGTTGAAATCATCATAACCTTCACTTCCCGCGAAATAAATGTGTTTTAATAATTATATCATTAATTTTTGCTTTGTCAACGTTACTCAAATATTGCGGTGGTAATTGAAAACGCCGGTACAACAAGCGAATTTTTGAATTCGCCGCCGTATGTAGTTTTGAGTTTTTCGCTGCGGTTTGACTCGATAACCGTCATTTTTGTAAGTTCGCCCGTGAGTTCAACAATATTTTCACCGCCCTCATTTACGATAACAAGCACCGTCTTTTTATCAGGCGTTCTGAACGCAAACGCGTTGAAATCGTTGCTGTCTGCAGTCGGGTGCATACCGATATCAAGCACGGTTGAGCCGACAGGGATATACTTTGAAAAATGTGCAAAGCCGTAGTATCTTTCTGCAACGCTCCACTCGCTGAAATCAGGCGAAGCGGATATAAGACTGTCAGCATAATCGTTGCCGTCCTCATGCTTCGCAATGCCGTTAACAGCAACCCACGATGTCCAACTAACAGCGCGGCAGATAGTCATATCCTGACCGATAATTCTTGCGGTGATGAGTGCGCCCTTGAAATCACGGGTATGATGTTTGCAGGGCAGTTCACACCACTCGGTCATATCAAAACGGTACTGCGGGTGCGCCTGAACAATCTGACTGCAGAATTCGCGGCGCGACTCGGGACTGTTATCAACGTGATATGAGTGGTAGGCAATTATGTCCGTAACGTCCATAATGTCGTCGTCCGCAAGGAGTGCCCACAGATATTTAGGCGTGGTCTGCAAAAGTTCGCCGCTTTCGGGTATGCAAAGGCGCACAGGGATATGCCTGCGGCGTATCTCCGTTGCAAATATGTGCAGCACTTCCGCAACTTCCTCAGGCTCATAGTGGCAGCCCTCCTGCCACACAACATCGCCGCCCCACTTCCACTGCGGCTCGTTAATCGGGCTGATGTGCGTAACAGGCAGTCCCTCGCTGATAAAGTGTTCTGTAACCGTCAGGAAGTAATCGGCAAACGCCTTGTATTTTGATTTTGGAATATTGCAGGTGTGCATAAGCAGTCCGCCCGACGCCTGACCTGTTGAGGTCTGCGAGTAGTGCGGCGAGTTTGCAAACAGAATAAGAGTGTCAACGTTACCCGTTGCAACCGCTTTTTTCATAACCTCGACTGCCGTTTTGTCGCGCGAGAAATTCCACGAAGTTTCCTCTTTTTCCTTGTCAAAGAGCATCATTGATTCCGTGCGGCGCCACGGGTCAGGCACCCTGCAGTTGTCAGGGTCAGTGCCACCGCCGATATTATAGCGGTAGATATTAAGTCCAAGACCGTCTTTGCCGTAAAGAAGGTCAATTATTTTGTCCTGCGTGTCGCTGTCCTTACACGCCTGACTCCACCAGCAGGCGGACGTTCCCCAGCCTTTAGTGGTCTGTAAAGTCTTTGCGTTTGATAAATTGATTTTCATAAGCGTTCATCCTTTACATTTTGATAGTTTTATTATAAAATTAAATCAGCAATAAGTCAAATAAAAGGTGAAACGATGGACAATATCAAACTTATCGGCACAGACCTTGACGGCACGCTGCTCAATGACAACAAGGAATTGTCGCCAAAAACACTTGACGCGCTTGAGTGTGCGCACAAAAAAGGTATACACATTGTACCAATCACAGGCAGGCCCCTTAAAGGCGTGCCAAAGTGTGTGCGTGAACTTGAATCGGTAGAATATATAATAACATCTAACGGCGCTAACATATACGACGCTGTAGGTGAAAAAACGCTGTTTTCGTTTGCCATTGACAGCGTAAAAAGCCGCCTTCTGATTGACGAACTCAGAAAACTCGACTGCATGTTTGAACCGTTTGCTGACGGCGCGGGCTACACCGAAAAGCATATTTTTGACTACTATGTTGACACTTTTAAAGGCACGGCGCTTGAAGATTACTTTTTCTCCTCACGCATAGTTTGCGAAAAATACGAGGATTTATTTGACGGCAAAAACCGCGAGGCTGACGAATTTTTTATAAACTGCGCCGACCCTGACACACGCGGCAAAGTAATTGAAATTACACACAAAATCGGCGGATTGCAGTACTGCAATCTTGGCGACAGATTTATCGAAATAACTAAACTCGGCACCGACAAGGGCGCGGCTCTGCGTGCGATTTGCAACTATCTCGGTGTTGATATCAGCGACACAATTGCCTTTGGCGACGGCGAAAATGATTTGCAGTTTATGCAATCGGCAGGCACAGCCGTTGCGGTTGAAAACGCATTTCCGATTATAAAACAAAACGCCGACATCATTGCAAAATCAAACAACGATGACGGTGTT
>ONXZ01000155.1 GCA_900321905.1 uncultured Eubacteriales bacterium | reverse complement strand
GCATTTGGCATTTTGAACTTAATGCCGCCGATAGTCACGCGCTCGTCAATAAGTTCATCAGGGAGCGAGCAGCCGCTGCCCTGCAGGATAACGTTGAGTTTGTAACTGTCTTTTGTAATGCCCTGCGAGTTGAAGTCAGGGTCGAGCATTTTGTATTTTTCAGAGGCTTTGTTGCGCTCGTTTTTGAGTATCAGCCTGAACGATTTAACCTCAAACGGCTTCATATCAAACACAAGACTGCCGCCGTCAGGTTTTGCTTCTTTAAGCGTAACTTCCTGACCGTTCACTTCATACGCGCTTTCAATCTCAAACGGAAGCGTAACTTTTACGCCCTTGCGCGCCTTGCCGCAACCCTCGTTAAAGCGCAGGATAATACCGTTTTGGTCGTAAGCCTGCTTCATTGCACGAAGAAGCACGCCGCTGCTGCTGATTTTGAGCGCGGAGTACGCCGCAGGCAGATTGCCTTTGCGTCTTGAACTCGTCTGGAACGCGCAGAGTTTTTTGCTGAAACATTCCGCGCCGAGTTGCGTGGTCGAGGAGATTTTGCCCTTGTGAGCGCAGATACCGAACGCAAATGTGTTGCGGCCGATATCCTGCAAATCCTGCCTTGCGTCTTTGGTGAACGCGCCCGCAGGCGTGTGCAGACAGGTCAGGCGCAGGGTGTTGCTGTCTGGCTTGTCCCAGCCGTATTTGCAGTCTGAGAAAATGCTCACGCCAAACGCGCCCTTGTCGTCTGTGATGTCAGCCCACTTCTGCGCAGGTACTTCGTAGAGCGTGTCGGTGTTGGTTTGCCTTTTGATGTAGCCGAGCCCGAGGTCGTAGGAAGCCACAATGTTGCTGCAGGTGAGAGGGAACTGCGCTTTGAGCATAGTCCTGCGCTCCTGCCAGTCGATGTAGTTATCCACGCGGATAGTGTCGCTGCCGCTGGCGAGTGACACAACCTGCACAATTCTTGTGTGTTCAATGTGGCGTGTAACCATAATCGCAGCGCGTGCCGCACCGCACTCTACAACCTCAAATTCAGGCGTGTTGGCATATGCTGTCGGCTCGCCGTCAATGTCCTCGCGGCGCATCTCCCAACTCGGGTAATTAATTTCGCCCATATCGTGGAGAGCCGCAAGTTTAATCGGCTTGTCGAGAAGTTCTGTTTCGAGTTTTTTGTCAAAAACAGAGGCAATATCGCCGTTTCTGTTAAAGCGCAGATGATATCTGCTGTTTTGCATTTCGTGTTCGTCAACCACGAGGTCGCTGCCTTTGGCATAAGGCTTTTCTGCCTTTTGCACGTCGTAAACTCGGTAGCCGACGCTTGGCACGTCCGCGAGGAAAATTATGTCAAATTCCTTGCCCTGTTTTCTGACAATCTGGCTTGGCACTTCCTTGCCTTTTTCGTCAAACACGGCGATGTGTTTTGCGTTGTGGGCGAGTTTGACGTGCGCTTCAACAGCGTCCTTGCGCCTTGCGGCAACAGGGTTGTTGACAACGACTGCGCACTCCTTGCACCACGAAGTGTCAAGTTCGTTTGCGATTGCGCCGACTGCGGCTTCATACTCGTTTTTGAACTGCGAGAGCGACACAAAGTAGTCGTTCCAACTGTCGTTGTACACAAGCATAGTAGAAGTGCCGGGTATGTCGTCGTGGAACTGGTGAGCAATCACGCGCTTCCACGCGGCGTCAATCGTCTTTTTCGGGTATTCAAATGAAGTGAGCAGACTCGCAGCGAGCGCCGATTTTTCGCAGTAGTCGGCAAGAATTTCGTTCTCACTGTTGAGCCTTTTGCTCATCGCCCTTGAGGTGTAGCCGCCTGCGCCGTGAGATTTCATAAGCAGTTCCGTCTTGTGGACAGGCAGCATTGCTTTGTCGCGCTTCGGCAGTTTGTCAAGGTCGTTAAATATCTGGTCGGTAGAAGCGGAAATTACCTTTGTGTTCTCGTCATATTTGTTGTCAAACACATCGGCGTTGAGTTGCTTTGCGCTGTCCTCGTCGGGCGCGCCGCCCCAGTCGCCCGTGCCGTAAAGACAGGACGTCCACGGCAAGCCGTGATTGATTCCGTTATCCGCAAGTTTGCTGATAATACGCATATTGCTGCGTATCGGCTCGTGCAGTTTGTGACGGTAAGACAGCGGCATAAGGTTAGCGTAAACCTCGCTGCCGTCAACGCCGCGCCAAATGCCGAGGTCAAACGGAACCTTGCCCAGCGCAGCACCCCACGACAGTTTTTGCGTGGTAAAACCGTTAAGCCCTGCGTGCTTCATAATGCTCGGCAGCGCCCAGCCAAAACCAAAGCAGTCAGGCAGGAAGATATCGGTAGTCGTTTTGCCGAACTTTTCCTCAAAATACTTGTTGCCGTAAAGAATGTTGCGCAAAATCGCTTCAGGCGAGGGGATGTTGACATCGCCGTTTTCATACTGCGAGCCTGACGGGTTCCACCTGCCGCTTGCAACGTATTCCTTGATTTTTTCAAACGCCTCGGGATAAAATTCCTCGATGAGTTTATACCTGTAAGCACCCTCAAAATTAAAGCGGTACTCCGGATATTTTTCAATCAAATCAAAGTTTTTGATAAAAGTGTCGGGCAAAAATTCCTCAATAGTCTTTGGCAGTTCCCAGCGCCAGACGGTATCAAGGTGTGATGTAGAGGTAGCGTAAACTCTGTTTTCCATAATAATTACCAGTTAGTTCTTTTCGATAATCTCGTATGTAAATTCGTACTTTTCCTGCAGTGCTTTGACTTTGTCCTCGTTGTCCTCGATAAAGGTTTCGCTGTAGACGCTCTTGCCGTCAACACTGTAGTCTTTAACAATCTGATTGAGTTCAGCCCACGCCTGCTTTTCAAGCGGATAGCCGTCCTCAAACTTGATAAGAAATTCTCTGTGTTTCGGAATCCTTACTTTCATAACGTTTCGTCCTTTCTGTAGTTTCACATTATTATATATTCAATATTATAATTTTTCAAGGTATATTTTAATAATATTATTTTTATTCACATTTTATTAAAAAACGCTATAATATTATTGCAAAAATGCTTGACAATTCATCACTAATGTTGTATATTAAAGATGTTATAACACGCGTTTATCCGTGTTGTAGCAACTGTTGTGTGCGCAGCAGGGTTTGAGTAGAGACGAACCCGCCAGAGATGCCGCGCAGTGTTTGACGCAGCAGATAATTAAAGCAGAAGGTTAGGGTAGTATCTTGTTTTTGCAGGTGCTACTCTTTCCGCTTTTTACGGGCGATTTTTCATTAACCGCGCCACAAGTTCAAATAATTCAAATTAACACTTGACAAAACGCAATAATCTGCTATAATGGTATAGCACTAAGCGAAACAGTTATATATCGCGGGGTAGAGCAGTTGGTAGCTCGTCGGGCTCATAACCCGGAGGTCGTAGGTTCGAGTCCTACCCCCGCAACCACAAAAAGCAGGACACCGTTCGGTGTCCTGTCTTTTTGTATCAATGTGTTTGAAAAAACACATTACATCACTGCGAACAGCGTGAGCAACATCATTATGCCACAGGCATAACATCACTTGCGCGTACGCGCAAACATCACACCGCAAGAGTGCAAGCAAAGGCAAAGCCTTTGCGCGATAATTCAAGTCCTGTTTTCGCAGTGATTTGTCAATATCCTGCCACAGAGTACAGCGAGCATAGGATTTGTAATGACAAATCCGGTAAAGAAAAAGGCTTCCCCTTGAGGGGAAGCTGTTGAGCGAAGCGAAACTGATGAGGTGTTATAATCGTTTCAAAATGTCCTCGCATACGCTGTCAAAATGACGATTAATATCCTCGTTTGAATATCTCAAAACCACCAAACCTAGACTGTTAAAATACTCATCGCGCTTTTTATCCGACTCAACACCTTTTTCTTCGTAGTGTTGTGAGCCGTCAAGTTCAATAATCAGTTTTGACGAAGCGCAATAAAAATCGGCAATATAGTTTCCTATAACCTTTTGACGGTTAAAGGTAACGGGTAATCCTTTCAGAAAGTCATACCACAAATGCCGTTCTTCTTTTGTCATTTCTCTGCGTAGTTTCTGCGCATAAGGCTTTAGTATCGGGTTATTTGTTTTATTCACATTTACACCTCATCCGTCTTGCCTTTGGCAATCCACCTTTTGCTCAGCCGCAGACGGCTCACCCTCTGTCAGCTATGCTGACATCTCCCTCACAGGGAGTACCTCAAGGGGAAGGCTTTTTTATTTCACCTCAAGGGGAAGGCTTTTTTATTTCGCCTCAACTTATGTTTATGCTTCTA
>ONXZ01000245.1:2283-3753 GCA_900321905.1 uncultured Eubacteriales bacterium | reverse complement strand
ACTCACTTCCGCCGCGCAGGTTATGTTTGAGCGCACCTCGCCGCAACTTGTTGCCGACATAACGTCAGGCGAAGTTCTGCTCACAGGCGGCTGTGCCGAGATGTATGGTATGGACAAACTCTTTGCGAGGGCGCTGTCGCTTGAAGTCCGCGCAGTTGCACATCCAAGTCTTTGTGCGGCAAAGGGCGCAAGTATTGCGCTGTCAAAAATGCACATTCTTGACAACTACGGCTACAGATTTAAAACAAAGGACGATGTTCGTATCAGATAATTTGCACATTATTTTGGTGAGCGTATGAAAGCATTTTCAAAGTTGCATACTATTACAAAAAGCGCATTTTTTATATGCGCTTTTGTTCTTACGCTCGCAGGTGCAAATCCGCTAATATCCGCAATTTCGCTTTGCTCGGCGCTGTTGTATATTGCAGTCAGCACACGCAAGGCTTTTTTTGCGTCAATGCGTTTTGCAATTATTGCCGTTTTAGTGGTGGCGCTGTTTAATATGTTATTTGCCCATTACGGTACTACGGTGCTGTTTATCATAAAAGACACCGAATTCACATTGCAAGCGCTGATTTACGGCGTTCATCAGGGGCTTGTCCTCTCATCTGTAATGCTGTGGTTTCGCGTGCTGTCATATTGCCAAAACAGCGCGGAAACTGCGTATCTGCTGCGTTTTTCACCGCATACAGCGTTGCTGTTTTCTATGGTGCTTGGATTCATTCCGCGTTTTAACACTAAACTTGCGGAAATCCGCGACGCCCAGGCAGGGCTTTGCGCCACAGATGATATGACAAAAAAAGAGCAGTTTCACACCGCTTTGCAGAACTTGTCAGCGCTCATAACGTACTCGCTTGAGAGTAGCATTATAACCGCTGATTCTATGACGGCAAAAGGTTTTAACAGCCGCGCCGTGTCGCCCTCACGGTACAAAATGACGACTCGCGACGTAGTGCTTACAATCATAATTCTGGTTTGCTTTGTTTATGTGCTTTACGCAAAAATTGCGCACAGACTTGTGTTTATATTCGAGCCTGAAACGTATTTTAAGACAATCGACCCTGTAGCGATTTGCCTGACCTGCGTACTGTTATTACTGCCCTCAGCGGCAGAGATTTGGGAGGTGCTGTTATGGAAGCGTGCAACTTTAAAAATGTAAGTTTTACATATCCCAACAGGGCTGAAAAAGCGCTTAATGGTGCGTCTTTCACCGTAAACAAGGGCGAATTCTGCCTTGTTACAGGTCAGTCGGCAAGCGGCAAATCCACGCTCTTAAAACTCCTTAAAAAGGAGATTGCGCCGCACGGCACCCTTGAGGGCGAAATTACAGTTAACGGCACAGTCGGCTATGTCAGCCAGCACTATGACGAGAGCCTTGTTACTGACCGTGTTCGCAGCGAACTCGAATTCTCGCCTGTAAACGCAGGTATGGGCGGTGACGAAATTGAACTCCTTGTTGCCGAAACTGCG
>ONXZ01000245.1:0-2259 GCA_900321905.1 uncultured Eubacteriales bacterium | reverse complement strand
GCTTTCAGGCGGTGAAAAGCAGATACTTTCACTCGCTTCAGTTATGATTATGCGTCCCGATATTCTCGTGCTTGACGAGCCGTCATCGCAACTCGACCCGTTTGCGGCGGCAACATTTTTTGATATGGTGCGCACTATGCGCCGTGACTTTGGTACAACTGTTATTATGGCAACGCACGCGCTCTCTGCCGTGTGGGATATGGCTGACGATGTGTTGCTACTCGACTCAGGAAAGGCGCTAATTAAAGCAGATAAAGAGCAGGTGAGCGCATATCTTAAAAATAAAGACCACCCTATGCAGGCGGCTCTGCCCGGCGCTGTTCACACTGCTGAGTGCGACTCGTCGGAAACTGACGAAATCGCTCTTAGGGCAAAGGGCATATACTTTGCCTACGACAAGGGTAACGATGTTTTAAAGGGAACAGACCTGAAACTTTATAAAAACAGAATTAACGCTATTGTCGGCACTAACGGCAGCGGCAAAACCACACTCTTCAAAGTGCTTTGCGGCGTTAAAAAGCCATATCGCGGCAAGGTCAAAAGTTCTGCAAAAGTCTCAATGCTCCCTCAAAATGTTCAAAACCTTTTTACGCACGATACTTGCGGCGAGGAAGTTGAGTTCGGCAAGATTACCGATTTTCTCGGTATCAGCGATATAGCGGACTGCCACCCCTACGATATTTCGGGCGGTCAGGCACAGCGGCTTGCGCTTGCAAAGGTGCTTGCAACGGGCGCCGATATACTCCTTCTTGATGAGCCGACCAAGGGCGTTGACTGCGTAATTAAAACTCAACTCGGCGCGCTTTTGAAACGTCTTTGCGATGAGGGCAAAACCGTTGCGGTCGTCACGCACGACCTTGATTTTGCGGCTGAATATGCCGACTACGCCTCATTCTTGTCTCAGGGCAGAATTGTTGCGACTATGCCAAAGTCGCAGTTTTTCAGCAAACTTCGGTTTTACAGGTAGGTGCGGTATGAAAAAAGTTATTCTTATTCTTGCTGTTGCCTTACCGCTTGTGCTGATTGTGTTTTGGCAGTTTCTGCTGAGTGACAGCGTTAACTATTATATCGTGTCAGCGGCTGTGCTTGTGATTTCAATGCTTCCGTTTTTTGTATCGTTTGAGATAAAAAGCATTACTGCACGCGAGGTCACACTCACCGCAACGCTGATTGCTCTTGCAGTCGTGTCACGCGCCGCGTTTTACCTCATACCGCAGGTTAAACCAATAGCGGCAGTAGTCATCGCTTCCGCTGTGTGCCTCGGCGCAGAGCGCGGATACATCATAGGCGCATTTTCGGCGTTTATATCAAATTTCATATTCGGGCAGGGGATACACACACCGTTTCAGATGGTTGCGCTCGGTCTTGTCGGACTTATTGCAGGTCTGATTTTCAAAAGGTTTCCTGCAAATAAATGGTCGCTCGCTGTTGTCGGCTTTGTTCTTGCCTGCGTGCTTTACGGACTCATAGTCGACCTCTCAACAATACTCGTTATGTACGGCGAGAATTTAACGCTTTCGGGCGTGCTGTCAGTGTATGCGGCAGGCGTTCCGTTTAATCTTGTGTTCGGCGGCGCAACGGCAGTTTTTCTGTTTTTATTCGGGGAGCCGTTTATACGCAAAATAAAGCGCGTTAACACTAAATTCGGCATAGTTTTAAATTGACATTGAACTGTATTAGTGATATAATCTTTTGAGTAAAAATAAACAAAGGAGTTCTTATAATGACAATTTCAGAATTTCCAAAGGCGGTTGTCAAAGAAAATGTTGATTACACCGTTAAAGAGATTACAAATATTATAAAGCGTTACGGTCCGCGTGAGTCGGGTAACAGCAACTGCTATGCGGCGCAGAAGCACCTGAAAAAAGAGATGGACACCTTCTGTGACGAAACGGGATTTGAGGAGTATCCTCTTGCACCAAAGGCGTTTTTGCACTTTACAAAAACCGTTTCGCTTCTGTTCATAGCAGCGGTAGTAATTCCGCTTCTTCTCGTGTTTCTCAACGTGTTCCACGGTGTTGGACCAAACGTGTTCTTTGTACCGCAGATTCTTGCAGGATGCGCTGCTTTAATCGCAATCGTTGTTGCATTTATTCAACTCGGTCTGTACCTTCCGTGCTGCGATATTTTCTACAAAAAGCAACCTGCGCACAACTTCTACGCAGTCCGCAAGCCAAAGGGCGAGGTTAAAAAGAGAATTGTTATCTCAGGTCACGTTGACGCGGCTTACGAGTGGCGCCACCTGCTTTACAGCAAACA
>ONXZ01000150.1 GCA_900321905.1 uncultured Eubacteriales bacterium | reverse complement strand
ATTGCCACCTTCTGCTTCATACCGTGGGAATAGGAACTGATGAGGTCACCGAGCGAATCTGTAATTTCAAACAAATCACCGTATTTTCTAATACTTTCCTGTCGCTCGTTAGCACCGATTCCAAACACGTCTGCAACAAAGTTCAGATACTGAATACCCGTCAGATTTTCATATAAATCGGGATTGTCGGGAATATACGCGGTGACCTTTTTACAAGCCATCGGCTCATCTTTGACGGAGTGACCGTCAATGAATATTTCGCCCTCGGTGAAGTCGAGCACACCCACAACCGCGCGGATTGTAGTTGATTTACCTGCGCCGTTGTGTCCGATAAAGCCGTAAATATCGCCGCTCTCAACTGTGAGGCAGACATCGTCCGCCGCTTTCCTCCCTTTGCTGTATTCTTTTGAATAGTGCTTGATTTCCAGCATTGCATGATTGCTCATCATCTCACTCCTTTATTCATTACCGATAAACTGTTTCATTTCCTTTTCCAGCAGGTCAAACACCTTGGCAATCAGATAGCCGTCCGCAACGGCGTGATTCATTCTGACGGTGACGGGCATCATAAGCCTGCCGTTTTCTTCTCTGTATTTGCCCCAGTGAACAACGGGCGGGAAATAGAGATAGCCGTCGGGCAGTTCCATATGCAGCGAATCGTACGACACCCACGGAAGGTAAGACGCGTCAAACCAGTTCGGATGACTTTCGTCATAGACGGCGGGCTCCTTCGAGGCTTTCGCCTTTTCGATGTCGTTCAGAGCATTTTTATAAAAGGTTTTGTAATCCTCGCTGTATTCGCTGTATACGGGTGTACAGGTTTCTGTTTCTTCACGGAACACATAGTGCGTTGGGTGAATCACATCGTAGCACACGATCTCATCCGTTTTATAGCGATAAACCATTTTATAATCATCGCGGGAATTCAACACTTTCGTCAAAACATAGAGAAAATTGATGTAAAATTTCGTGTTCGTTTGTTTTGCATATGCCGCAAAGTCCGTTACATCAAGCCTTGCCGTGATAGAGGTGGAGCATTTGCAGTCCTCGGTAAAGCGGCGATAGACGTCCTTGCGGTAATAGGTGGCTTTATCAATGATTTTATAATTCATCTGTTTTCTCCTTATTCAGTTCCAGTCGCATCATCACAAGTTCCTGCCATCCGCTGACAGGCGACTTGAAGGCGCGTGGATTTCTTCCAAATTCTGTAAAACCGGCGTTTTTATACATTTCAATTGCTGCGGTGTTGTCAGCCACAACATCCAGTTCCAACTGCTCATAGCCTGCTCTTTGAGCACAGTCAATGCATGCTTCCAAAAGCGCGGTGCCTATGCCAAGCCCCCAGTATTCCTTAAGTACACTTACGCCAAAATCGACGCGGTGCCTCGTTTTGATTCGGCTATGTATTTTATCAAGTCCGGCGAGGGCAACCACTTTGCCGTCAACTTCGGCAACGAGTTCAATTTCACCGTCGCTTTCAGTCTTTTTGTGCAGGTACTCAGCCTGCTCCTCTGCGGTAAAAGTGATTTCCTCGGGAAGCGACAGCAGATAGTCGGTTTCTTCGTGAGTTTTTATGAACACCTGCAGCGACGCTTCTCCGTCATCTTCGGTGCCGTTTCTCACTGTGCAAACTCTGCCGTCTTTGAGTTTTATCGTTTTAAAGTATTCCATTATTCTGCCATTCCTCTTTTGTAATACACGACACATGCTCTGTGCGTGTTTCGTCCAACAGACGCACTTTGACATTTTCTTTAGTAAACTGATAAACAAAGCCAACTTTTTCCTGCACGCGTTTTGATTTTTCGTTTGAGTCGTAGTAGCCGCACCAGACTTTGTTCATACCCAAGTCGTCAAAGGCATGGCGCAGCATTTCACAAGCCGCTTCGGGAATTAAGCCCTGCCCCCAAAACGGCTTTGCAATCCAGTAGCCAAGTTCGCACTCGTCCGCGTTTTTAAGTTCGTTTTCTGATGAACCGCCAAGCATCAGTTCGATAGCGCCGATAGCCTTGTTATCTTCTTTAAGACAAACGGCGTACGCTTCCGCTCCGTTCAGTACATTTTTGATAGTTTCGCGGCTTTCGTTAACATTTTTGTGCGGCTGCCAGCCTGCTGCAGGACCAATATCGGGGTCTTTTGCATATTTGTATAAATCTTCGGCGTCGCCTTCTTCCCAGCGACGCAGAATTAATCGCCCTGTTTGTAGAACGCTATCTGTTTTATAATACTTTTCAATTCCGCCGTAGCCGACAATCAACTTATTTTCTCTTGTTTTGCTGATGAAACTTTCGAGCCTTTTTCTGAACTCCTCGGGGCGCTTTCGCGCCGCGTCTATGTAAGCCACGCGGATGCGTTTGTACGGTTCGGAAAAGGCGAGGTAATTATTCCACGCATCTTCATCGCTTTGAATCGCGGCGATAATATCCTGCGGAAAAACAAATGGCTTTTCAATAATTTCCTTAACGGTATCCTTAACTTTCGGGTGGAGCATACCGCACTTATCAAGCCATATTAAACGCTCAATATTTGGCTGTGAATAGTTGCTTCCTTTTCTTCTTGGCGTAAAGCGTCTTATGTGATGAGTACTGTCAAGCGTTCCTGCCCTGCCGTCAATCCACCCGAAGCATAGCGCGTCTTCAACAGCGTCGTTATAAGAAACGCTTGTTTCGCCTGATGACTTTGTAGGGAACACAAGCCATATTTCCTCTTCGGTTTCAAAGTGTTCGCTGAGCCATTCTCTCCAGACATTTCTGTTACTTGCGTAAAATGTTTTCATATTTCCTCCGTATTACTTTTTTACAAGTTCTCTGAATATGGCTTCTTTGTCAAAATTGCCGTCGGGAAGCCCGGGGATTTCTTTGTAAGCCTTGCAAATCGACACGCTAAATTCCGTAAACAGCGCGCTGATTTCCTCATCGGTATAGGGACATTCGCCTGTAACAATCAGCGTGGTAAGGCTGTACGCTACAAGCCACAAATCGCGGAAATATTTATCCGCCGTGTCGCCGTCCATATGATAAATCTGCATAAGAGATTCGCGCACAAGGTTTTGCGAAAGTTTTAACCCGTCCATAGCGCTGCCTTTAACATCGTCGGGAGGGTTTAAGAACAGATATTTATACAGTTCCGGTTCGCTTTTAGCAAACCTGATATAATTCTGACCGACGCCGAGAAACGGTATCTCTGATTTAAGGCCGTCTTTAACGCAATCCTCATATAGATTTTTTGCAAAGTGCCACACTTCCTTTTTAAGTTCGTCCACGGTGTCAAAGTAGGTAAATAGCGGGCGCGATGATACTCCGAGCGCAGCGCCTACCTCACGGGCAGTTACGGCGGCGATTCCCTTTTCCCTGGTAATGTTAACTGCTGCTTCTATAATTTCTTCCTTTTTAAATTTGACTTTCGGCGGCATACATTATCTCCTTTGATTACACTTGTTGTGCAACATCTGTTACCTTTGTTAATTGTACCACTAATTATTTCACTTGTCAACAACTTTATCAACGCTAATCTAAAGAGTTATATTCGTACAAAAAGAGAGAATGCTCTCACATTCTCTCTTATTCGTTAGTATTAATACGATGTTTTTTATAGTCGGCTTCTGCGAGGTGCAGGAGTTTTTCTTTTGTGTTGAGTTCAGGCGAGCCTGACACAAGTCTGATAAGATTATCGAGTTCGGCGGCAATCTCTTTGCCTGTAAAGCCAATACTTATTAAGTCGTTGCCGTTCACTTTAAGGTCGCTGATTTTATACGGTTCTCTTCGTGAAATTATTTCCTTTGTCTGAACTTTAATTCTTTTCAGCACTTCAATTTCAGGCTCTGAAAGGTCGAGATTATGGCTGGTCAAATCGGCAATTTTAAAGTCGATATAATCGAGCGTTAAATCCTCACCAAGTGTTCGCAGCCAACGCTTGATATTTGACGGTTTGGGCGTGATATAATAGTCGTGATTTGCAACAAGAGTCAACACCTTGCGTCTGATTTCGTTGCTTGCGTGAAGTCGCTCAAGTATTGCGCGAGCCTTAACCTCGCTGACGGCAGGGTGACCTTTGAAGTGGTCAACGCCGTGTTCATCAGTAGTTCTGACAAACGGTTTGCCGATATCGTGAAAGAGCATTGCAAGGCGCATATAGTCGCTTTTCGGAGTGATTGCAACCGACTTTACAATATGTGTGTAGACATCGTAAACGTGCCACTTGCTGCGCTGCGGAAAGTCAAAACAAGGCTCCAGTTCAGGCATAACAACCGCAAAAACATCGCGATATTTAAGCAAAATTTGCTCGCAGTAGTCACCGAGCAGAAGTTTGACAAGTTCCGTATAAACCCTCTCGCCTGCTATATTTTTAAGTAATTCTTTATTATCAAAAATTGCTTTTGCAGTATTTTCTTCAA
>ONXZ01000149.1 GCA_900321905.1 uncultured Eubacteriales bacterium | reverse complement strand
ATTGGCTGGTGCGCACCTCAGCAGGGTACCTGCAAGCTTACCCTTAACGTTAAGGAAGGCGTTATTCAGGAAGCACTTGTTGAAACCATCGGTTGCTCGGGTATGACCCATTCCGCAGCTATGGCTTCCGAAATCCTTCCCGGCAGAACAATCCTTGAGGCTCTTAACACAGACCTTGTTTGCGACGCTATCAATACCGCAATGAGAGAGCTGTTCCTGCAGATTGTTTACGGCAGAACTCAGAGCGCATTCTCAGAGGGCGGACTCCAGATCGGAGCAGGACTTGAAGACCTCGGTAAAGGCTTAAGAAGCCAAATCGGCACCCTTTACGGCACCCTCGAAAAAGGTCCGCGTTACCTTGAAATGACCGATGGTTATATCACCGGTATCGCACTGAATGAAGATGATGAAATCATCGGCTACAAGTTTGTCAACTTCGGCAAGATGATGGACTTCATCAAGGGCGGCGACGATGCGAACACCGCTTTTGAAAAAGCACAGGGACAATACGGCAGAGTGGATGATGCAGTGCGCGTTATCGACCCGAGAAAAGAATAAGGGAGGATTTGAACATGGCTTTATTTGAATCATATGAAAGAAGAGAAAAGCAAATCCTTGCTGTTCTCGAAAAATACGATATTAAATCAATCGAAGAGTGCAGAGAAATCTGCAAAGATAAGGGCTTTGACCCATACACAATCGTTGAGGGCATTCAGCCAATCTGTTTTGAAAACGCTAAGTGGGCGTACACAGTAGGTTGCGCTATCGCTATCAAGAAGGGCTGCACACGCGCAGCAGACGCTGCAGCGGCAATCGGCGAGGGACTTCAGGCTTTCTGTATCCCTGGTTCAGTTGCTGACCAGCGTAAGGTTGGTCTTGGCCACGGTAACCTCGGCAAAATGCTCCTTGAGGACGAAACCGAGTGCTTTGCATTCCTCGCAGGTCACGAGAGTTTTGCAGCGGCAGAGGGCGCTATCGGTATCGCAGAAAAGGCTAACAAAGTTCGTAAGCAGCCGCTTCGCGTTATCCTTAACGGTCTTGGCAAAGACGCAGCACAGATTATCGCAAGAGTTAACGGCTTCACCTATGTTGAAACCGAGATGGATTACTACACCGGCGAGGTTAAGGAAGTATTCCGCAAGGCTTACTCAACAGGCCTTCGTTCAAAGGTTAACTGCTACGGCGCAAACGACGTAACAGAAGGCGTTGCTATTATGTGGAAAGAGGGCGTTGACGTTTCTATCACAGGTAACTCAACAAACCCGACTCGTTTCCAGCACCCTGTTGCAGGCACATACAAAAAAGAATGTGTTGAAAAGGGCAAAAAATACTTCTCAGTTGCATCGGGCGGCGGCACAGGCCGTACTCTCCACCCGGACAACATGGCTGCAGGCCCTGCTTCATACGGTATGACAGATACTATGGGCAGAATGCACTCAGACGCACAGTTTGCAGGTTCATCATCAGTTCCTGCTCACGTTGAGATGATGGGTCTCATCGGAATGGGTAACAATCCAATGGTAGGCGCAACAGTTGCCTGCGCAGTTGCAGTTGAAGAGGCTACAAAATAACTAACATTTTTTACAGCATAAGGCTTGGGAGAAATCCTGAGCCTTTTATTGCACTTTGGCTTGATTTGTGCTAAAATGGTGGCAAGTAATTATCGGGAGATACAATATGTCTGCTTATCTGTTTGTTCATTTTACGAGCGAAAAAACCGACAAAGAGAGCATTTGGTTTTCTGTCAGCCGCGACGGTCTGCATTGGCAGGATTTGGGCAGCGAAGAGCCGTTTTTGTCCTCGCATATCGGCACAAAAGGCGTGCGCGACCCTTTTGTTTTGTACGATGAAAAACTGCAAAAATACTTTATTATTGCAACAGATCTTAACACAAATGATGGACGCGGTTGGTATGATTTCAGTCACAACGGCAGCAAGTCAATTCTTGTATGGGAGTCGGATGACCTTGTGAACTGGAGTAAAGAGCGCCTTGTCGATTTGGGAGTTGACGGCGCAGGCTGTGCCTGGGCGCCTGAGGCTGTTTACTGCCGCGAACGTGGCAAGTGGATGGTGTTTTTTGCCTCCTGTGTTGATGACAAACAGCGTATTTATGCCGCCTTTACAAGTGACTTCAAAACCTTCAGCGAGACATTTGAATACATCAATAACGAAAAGGATATTATTGACACCAGTATCGTTTTCAGCGGTGGGTATTACTACCGTTTTTCTAAAGACGAGGTCGGTAAAATCATCACGATTCAAAGGGCAAAAGAATTGCTGTCAGCGGATTTTGAAACTCTGCATTGCGACGCGCTTGACAGTTACTACGGTGTTGAGGGACCTGAGATATTCTATATTGAAGGCATTGGTAAGTGGTGCCTGATTGTTGACAGATTTCACGGCAATCACGGCTATATTCCGCTTCTTGCTAATGACCTTGCAAGCGCAGATTTTCGTATTTTGAATGATGACGAATACGATTTCGGCAAAAGAAAAAAACGCCACGGCGGCGTTATAAAGATTACTGACGAAGAGTATGACAGGCTTATTGCCGAAGTACACTAAGTTTGAGGTGATATGATGGATTTTGAAAAGCAAGCAATTAACGATACATCAGGTTTTGTGCTACTCTCAGACTATGTTCCGTCAATTGTGCAGGAAATCAGATATTATTCAACATACAACTTCATCGGCGACCGTATTGACGGTTACGAGCAACCCTGTGCTATTATCACCAAAGAAGCGGCACGCGCGCTTAAATCTGTTGCAAACGAAATGAACGTAAAAGGCTACAGGCTCAAAGTTTTTGACGCGTACCGTCCTGCAACCGCCGTTAAGCATTTTGTGCTTTGGGGTATTGAGGATTTGGACCAGAGAATGAAACCGTTTTTCTACCCTGATTTGGAAAAAACTGCGCTGTTTGAACTCGGTTACATTGCAAGTCAGTCGAGCCACAGCCGAGGCAGCACAGTCGACCTCACTTTGCTTGATATGGCAACGGGCAAAGAGGTTGATATGGGCAGTCCATTCGACTATTTCAACGAAAAATCGCACCCTGATTACAAGGGCGTTACCAAGGAGCAGTATGAAAACAGAATGTTACTGCAAAGCGTTATGGTAAAGCACGGTTTTGAGCCGTTTGACTGCGAGTGGTGGCACTTTACCCTCAAAAATGAGCCTTATCCGTCTACATACTTTGAATTCCCTGTAACGGCGGAACTGCTTAAAAGATAACAAAGCCCTGCTGCACAAACAAGGCTTTGTCGTTTGGACTTGTGTCCGATGATATTGAGGTGTTTGCATAATAACACATAAAACTGTCGAAATGTGTCATAATTTGTGCTTTTAAAAAAATAATCAGATTTTTTTGATAAATTCTAAAAAAACGATGACATTTGTTTTAAAATATAGTATAATAATTAATTGTATTAATATTTTGTCAAATGGAGATTTATATGAGCAACAATTATGAAAGAGCCGTTGACTTTGCACTTGATGCACACAGAGGTCAAAGGCGCAAGGACGGAAGTATATATATTTTGCACCCGCTCGAGGTTTCCGTTATTGCAGGCACAATGACTCGCGATGAAGATGTACTTGCAGCAGCGGTGCTGCACGACACGGTGGAGGACACTCCCGTTACAGCGCAGGATATACTTGATAATTTCGGCGAAAAAATAGCGGAACTTGTGGCGCATGAAACTGAGAATAAGCGCCCCGAACTGCCTGCAGCCGAAACGTGGAAAATCCGCAAAGAGGAGAGTCTTGCAGTTCTTAAAGACAGTCCTCGAGACAGCAAAATCCTTTGGATTAGCGACAAACTTTCAAATATGCGTTCACTTTCAAGAGATTATGCCGATATGGGCGAGGCTGTATTTGAAAGGTTTAACGAAAAGAACCCTCGTATTCAACGCTGGTATCACCAGACTGTGCTTGAATATACAAGCGAACTTGCAGAATACGCAGCGTACAAAGAATACGAATTTTTGTTCAATATGGTATTTGGCGATTACGAATAAAGAGGAGATTTAATATGATTAAAAAAATCAATCTTAAAGGACGTATTGACTCGTCTAATGCGGCTGAGGTCGAGAAAAATATTAACGACGAAATCGGTGATTTTGAAGGCTCTGTTTCCGTTGACGCAAGTTTGCTCGATTACATATCAAGCGCAGGACTTCGTATCATTCTTCGTCTTAAAAAGAGGTTTAAGGATACAAAAATTATTAACTGCAAATCAGAAGTTTACGAGATTTTTGATATGACAGGCCTCACCGAGATGATGGATATTCAAAAAGCGTACCGCGAACTTTCTATTGAAGGCTGCGAGGTTATCGGAGAGGGCGCAAACGGTATTGTGTACCGCACAGACCCTGATACCATCGTTAAGGTTTACAAAAACCCTGACTCACTTGACGAGATTCACAAC
>ONXZ01000148.1 GCA_900321905.1 uncultured Eubacteriales bacterium | reverse complement strand
CAACTCTGCAGTCTTTCATGACAGCCTTAAGATCATCAACTTCCTCCTGCATCGCACCGATTATTCCAATCATATTAAATCTCCTTCATTTAAAATTATGCCAAAAAACATTAAGCACACCGTATAATTGTACTATAAGTCTACATAATAAAGCAATTTTTATATTTATTACTATTTTTGAAAAAAAACACTACAAGTATTTTCTGAAAAGTGATATAGTATTACGGATATTGAATTAGATTTAAGAAGACAATGAACAAGAAACGAAACAGGAGGATAACAAAATGTCACAGAGAAAAGACATTCACAAGGTTCTTATCATCGGTTCCGGCCCTATCATTATCGGACAGGCATGTGAGTTTGACTATTCAGGCACACAGGCTTGTAAGGCTCTGCGTAAGCTCGGTTATGAGATCGTTCTCGTTAATTCAAACCCTGCTACAATTATGACCGACAAGGCGCTCGCCGACTGTATCTACCTTGAGCCGCTGACTGAAAAAACAGTTAAGCGTATTATTGAAAAAGAGCGCCCTGACTCTATCCTCTGCGGACTCGGCGGACAGACAGGGCTTACCATAGGTATGCAACTTGCAAAGGACGGCTATCTTGACAAGATGGGCGTCAAACTGCTTGGCACAAACGCCGAGGCGATTGACAAAGCCGAGGACAGGCAGATGTTCCGCGACACAATGGTTAAACTCAATCAGCCTGTTGTACCGAGCGAAATTGCAAACGACCTTGAAAACGCAAAACGCATTGCAAGCGAAATCGGCTACCCTGTTATTATCCGACCTGCGTTCACGCTTGGCGGTGCCGGCGGCGGTGTGGCATATGACGAAAAAGAACTCACCGTCATTGCTAAAAACGGACTTATGCTCTCCCCTATCACCCAAGTGCTTGTTGAAAAGTACATTGCGGGTTGGAAAGAGATTGAATTTGAAGTTATGCGTGACAGCGTTGGCAACGTTATTGCCGTTTGCTCGATGGAAAACTTTGACCCCGTAGGAGTTCACACAGGCGACAGCATTGTAATTGCGCCTGCAGTTACGCTGTCGGACAAAGAATATCAAATGCTGCGCACAGCGTCGCTTGATATTATTACAGAACTCGGTATTGAGGGCGGCTGTAACTGCCAGTTTGCGCTCAATCCCGAGAGTTTTGAATACAGCGTCATCGAAGTTAATCCGCGTGTGAGCCGTTCTTCTGCGCTTGCTTCAAAGGCGACAGGATACCCGATAGCAAAGGTAACCACCAAAATCGCTCTCGGCTACACGCTTGACGAAATACAAAACGATGTCACAGGCAAGACATGCGCCTGCTTTGAGCCTACGCTCGACTACGTTGTAGTCAAGGTGCCGAAGTGGCCGTTCGATAAATTCGTGCAGGCTTCTCGCAAACTCGGCACACAAATGAAGGCGACGGGCGAAGTTATGAGCATTGCGACTTCGTTTGAAGCGGCGATTATGAAAGCAGTGCGCGGCGCTGAAATCGGACTTGACACGCTGAATAATCCTGCTATTGATACCATTGACCTTAAAAAGCAGGACGATTTGCGACTGTTTACAGTATTTAAGGCACTCAAAGACGGCGTGAGCGTTGATGAGATACACAGTGTAACTCTTATTGACGAGTGGTTTTTATATAAACTAAAAAATCTTGCAGATTATGAAAATTCTATTGTTGATACACCGCTGTCAAAAGAGATGTATTTGAGAGGTAAAAACCTCGGTTACACAGACAACGCGCTGAAGAAAATCAGCGGCAACTCGCTCGCTTATCACCGCGACTGTGTTTACAAAATGGTTGACACCTGCGGCGCGGAATTTGCGGCGCAGACGCCGTATTTCTACTCGACATACGATGAACACTGCGAAAGCAGAACGCTTGAGCAGAGCGGCAAAGAAAAGATTATTGTACTCGGCTCAGGACCTATACGCATAGGTCAGGGCATTGAGTTTGACTACTCGTCAGTTCACTGCGTTTGGACGCTCAAGGAACTCGGCTACGAGGTTATACTCGTTAACAACAACCCCGAAACGGTATCCACCGACTTTGACACAGGCGACAGACTTTATTTTGAGCCGCTGTGCGAAGAAGATGTTATGAACATCATCAAAGCGGAAAATCCAATCGGCGTTGTGGTTGCATTCGGCGGTCAGACCGCTATCAAACTCACCAAGTTCCTTGATGAAAACGGCATAAATATTCTCGGCACGTCTGCCGAGTCAATCGACATTGCCGAGGACAGAGAACGCTTTGACGCTTTGCTTGAAAAGTTCGGCATTTTCCGCCCGAAAGGCACAAGTGTTATGACGCTTGACGACGCACTCAAAGCGGCAAACGAACTTGAATACCCTGTTCTTTTACGTCCGTCATATGTTATCGGCGGTCAGAATATGACAATCGCCTACACTGACGACGACGTGCGCCAGTATATGGCGCTGATACTCGCGCAGGGCATTGAAAATCCTGTGCTTGTTGACAAGTATATGATGGGTACTGAACTTGAAGTTGACTGTATTAGCGACGGCAAGGAAGTGCTTATTCCCGGTATTATGGAGCACATCGAGCGTGCAGGCGTACACAGCGGCGACTCAATTGCTGTTTATCCGCCTTACAACCTCGGTGACATTATGCTTGACAAGGTGTGCGATATATCCGAAAAACTTGCCCTGTCGCTCGGCACAAAAGGCCTTGTTAACATTCAGTATCTGATTTACCAAAATGAACTCTATGTTATTGAGGTCAACCCGCGTGCATCGAGGACTATCCCATATATCAGCAAGGTAACAGGCGTGCCAATGGTTGAACTTGCTACCAAAATTATGGTTGGTTCTACACTCAGCGAACTCGGATTTGGCACGGGACTGTACCACGTTCCGCCGTACTTTGCGGTTAAAGTGCCTGTTTTCAGTTTTGAAAAACTGAACGACGTTAACTCAAAATTAGGTCCTGAAATGAAATCGACCGGCGAAGTCCTTGGCGTTGGCAAAAACCTGCGTGAGGCGCTGTTTAAAGGTCTTGTAAGCGCAGGATTTAACGTTGACGGCGCAAAAAAAGGTCACGGCGTACTGATAACCGTAACCAAACAGGACAGATATGAAATTGTAAATCTTGCAAAGAAACTTGACGACCTCGGCGCAAAACTCTGGGCAACGCCTGAAACCGCCAAAGAGATTGAGAAACTCGGCATTGAAGTCAGCGTAGTCAACAAACTGCGCGAGGATAACTCGATTATGGAACTCGTTGAGTCGGGCAAGATTGACTATATTGTTTACACCGGCAAGAGCGACAAAAAGTCGATAGCCGACTACATCAAACTGCACAACCGTGCTAACCAACTTGGTATTGCGACTCTGACATCGCTTGACACGGCTAATGCACTGGCGGATATAATCGCATCGCGTTATAACGAAAATAACACAGAACTTGTAGACATCAACAATATGCGTACCGACAAAGGTATACTCAAGTTCAGCAAGATGCAGGGCACGGGCGACGACTATATATTCTTCAACAACCAGTGCGGTATTATCACCTGCCCCGAAAGTTTTGCTATTGAGTTTTGCGACAGGAACTACTCAATCGGCGGCGACGGCATTGTGCTGATAGAGGAGAGCGAAATCGCTGATGCGAAGATGCGTATATTCAACCTTGACGGCTCCGAGGGCAAAATGGCAGGCAACTGCATACGCTGCGTGGGCAAGTTCCTTTACGATAACGGTATGGTTAAAAAGGACAAGATGTCCATTGAAACCGCGTCAGGAATTAAGCACATCAGGGTGTTCACCCGCGAGGGCAAGGTCAGCAGCGCAACTGTGCAAATGGGCAAGGCTGAACTTCGCCCCGACAGAGTGCCTGTCACCCTTGACGGCGACAAGGTGATTGACCGCAGGGTTAAGATTGCAGGCGACAAGTACAACATCAACTGCGTATCTGTCGGCAATCCGCACTGTGTGGTATTTGTTGAAAACGTTGACAAAATCGACATCGCTACAGTTGGCCCGCAGTTTGAAAACGCCGACATATTCCCTGAACGTGTTAACACGGAATTTGTGAGAGTTGTAAACGGCTCGACAATCAAAATGCGCGTGTGGGAGCGCGGCAACGGCGAAACTATGGCTTGCGGCACGGGTGCGTGCGCGGCGGTAGTTGCGGCGGTTGAAAACGGCTTTTGCAAAAAGGGCGAGGACATCACGGTCAAAGTCCGCGGCGGCGACCTGCTCGTCAACTACACCGACGACGGCATAACCCTCACCGGCGACGCCAACCTTGTCTACAAAGGTGAAATAGAATACTAACAGACTGCGCTTTTTAACAATGTTGGTGCAAATAAAAAATAATGAAATAACTGCCATAGGCAGTTATGAAATACCGCAAAAGCGGTATGAAATATTACGGTTTCACCGCAATATGAAATAAAATTCATTCATCATATGCGGAGCATA
>ONXZ01000255.1 GCA_900321905.1 uncultured Eubacteriales bacterium | reverse complement strand
TCAATTGCGTCTGTGATATCGAGCAGTTGCTCGTAGTAGTTGTGCATTGACAGCAGTTCTTTTTTTATCTGCAAAAGGTGAAGGTTAAAGTCGTCGTCCGCACTGCCTTTGATAACAAACTCCTCAAGTTCGGTAATCTCGTTGCCCAAGTCCTCAATGAACTTAAAGTCGTTTGCAATAAGGGCGTCAAAAAAGGCGTAAATCACCTTTTCAAGCGTTACGCTGGCGCAGGAGTAGCGGTTGACGGCTGTTGTAAATTTTTCCTTAGTCGAGCCGTCGTAATCTTCAACATCAACGACAAGCAGCATATTTTTCATAATATAAAGCGCAACGCTGTCCTCTGTCTGCGTCAGGTTGTTCTGCTTTACAATACGCAGTTCTGTAAAAGTGTAATCGTCGTACACCTCAACGCCTGAGCGGAAGTGGGCGTTTGCCTCCTGACACGCTGCGATAGTTGAGCGCGCAAAGCCGTAGCGCATACCGATTTCGCGCAGTTCTTCGGCGCTGACATAGCCTGCGGTAATATATTCGTCGCTGATTTCGTCAATTGTAATCTGCGTTAATTTGTCACGGAACTGATAAAACATATAATCACCCTTAATAAGTATATCACAACAAGAGGCAAAAATAAAGTATAATTACACCGCCGCGCGAGTATAAATTAGTGGTGATGAAAATGATATCTGCTCTGCTGTCAATAATCAGCGCGAACGTGCTGTATTTTATACTGCACATACAAAACACTTCGTCCTTCCCAAAGCCGCTGTCGGCAAAAGAGGAACGCCGCTGCCTTGAACAGATGGCAAACGGCGACCAGAACGCCCGCGCAATGCTGATTGAGCATAATCTGCGGCTTGTCAGCCACATAATCAAAAAGTATTACTCACGCACAAACGACACGGACGATTTAATTTCAATCGGCACAATCGGGCTGATAAAAGCGATTGACTCGTTTGACTATAAAAAGAACGTGCGGCTTGCAACTTACGCGTCGCGCTGTATTGAAAACGAGGTGCTTATGCACTTTCGCGCGGCTAAAAAGCAAAACGGCGATTTACACCTGTCAGACACGATTGAAACCGACAAAGACGGCAATCCCCTGACCATTGAGGACACGCTCAGCGACAGCGCCGATATGGCGGCTGAACTTGAGAAGAAAACGCAGTGGCAAAAAGTTGCAAAGTACATTGAAAATATGGACGACGAGCGCTCGAAGGAGATAATTATACTGCGCTACGGACTGCGTGGCGAAGCGCCGCTTACACAGCGTGAAGTGGCTGAAAAACTCAAAATAAGCAGGTCGTATGTGTCGCGGATTGAAAAGAAAATCATTGAGGATATCAGAGATAAATACAAATAAGTAAAAACCTCCTTGTGCAAAGGCGAGGAGGTTTTTGTTAATTAAAGTTTCCAGTTTTCGGTGGCGACAATTTTGTCGTCCTCGGTGATTACAGCCTTGAAGCCGCCGTTTTGCCTGAACAGGAAAATGCTGTAGCCCTTGTCGTCATACTCGCTTTTTCCGAGTTTGAACACTGCGAGATTGTCGTTAACAGTTTTGCCGACGTTGTCCGTCTTAACGCCCGGTGCTTCAAACACAAGCGATGAGAATATCGAGTCGCCGTCAACCGTGCCTACAAAAGTCAGGCGCGCTTTGTTTTTATCTGCGCCGACAGCCTTTGCAAAAAACTCCGACTGAACAGTCTTGCCGTCGAGTTCTTTGGCAAGTTTTTTGGAGCCGTTTTTCTTATACTCTTTTTTCGGCACGATAAAACTGAAATAATCCGCCTTCCAGTCGCTCATTTTTGAAGCCGTAACACTGTGATACTTAATAAGTTCGTCCGTGTCGTCAGCCATAAAAGTCAGGTTGTAAGCGTCGTACTTTGTGTCAAAATCCACCGTAATTTCATCGCCGCTGACGGTGTATTTTTTTGTGTATTTATTGTCCTCCGCTTCGTTTGAAACAAAAAGCGTTGCCTTGCCTTTTTTGAACGAAATCTCCTGATAGAGTCCGAAGTCGCCCGGGTCGCCGAGCAAAACGAACGTCTTGCCCTCGATTTTTCCCTTGAGCGCATCGCCGCTCACCGCCTTGACTGTGGTGGCAGGTTTGGTGGTGATAACCTCGGTTTCCTCCTCAGTTACAACCGGTTCAGGCATAGAAATCGGC
>ONXZ01000147.1 GCA_900321905.1 uncultured Eubacteriales bacterium | reverse complement strand
AAAGAGAGCCTCGATTTCCTCAAAGAACTCGGCTTTAACACAATACCTTTTTACAAGCGTGTTGACACAATAGAGCAGGCTTTTAGCGAAGTTGAATATATCGGCGAGCAGCGTGGCGAACTTGAATTTGACATTGACGGTGCTGTTATTAAGGTCGATGATTTTGACGATAGAGAACTTCTTGGCTCAACTGCGAAGTTCCCCAAATGGGCGGTAGCGTTCAAGTATCCGCCTGAGGAAAAGCAGACAAAACTCGTTGATATCGAAATCGCTGTCGGCAGAACAGGCGTACTCACTCCAACGGCAGTGCTTGAGCCTGTTCATCTTGCAGGCACAACCGTGTCGCGCGCAACACTGCACAATCAGGATTTTATTAACGAAAAAAATATTAATATCGGCGATATTGTTACAGTACGCAAGGCAGGCGATATTATCCCCGAAGTGCTTTGCGTTAATGAAAAACACAGCGACGACAGTTTTGTATTTCCGACAGTTTGTCCGTCTTGTGGTGAGAACGTTGTGCGCGAGGAGGGCGAAGCGGCTATCAGGTGCGTAAACCCTGAATGTCCTGCGCAACTTCTTCGCAATCTCATTCACTTCTGCTCACGCGACGCAATGGATATCGAAGGACTTGGCCCTTCTATTATTGAAACGTTTGTGAACGAAGGTATGATTAGTAAAATTACCGACATTTACCGTCTTGATGAGAGCAAAATTGCAACCCTTGAAGGCTTTAAGGAAACGAGCGCTAACAACATTGTAACTTCGGTTGAAAAGTCAAAGGCTAACGACCTTGGAAAATTACTGTTTGCACTCGGTATACGTCACATTGGAGCAAAAGCAGCAAAACTCCTTAGCGATGAACTCAAGGATATTGACGCGATTATGAACGCTGATACAGACGATATTCTGCAGATTGACGGTTACGGTGCAATTATGGCAGAGTCGGTTGTTGATTTCTTTTCAAAACAGGGCAGCCGGGAACTTGTCAGCGAACTTAAAGAACTCGGTGTAAATACTAAGTCTAAAAATGTTATAACCGATACTCGTTTTGAGGGTATGACCTTTGTGCTTACAGGCACGCTGCCAAACTACAAGCGCAGCGAAGCGTCAAAGATTATTGAAAGTTTTGGCGGCAAAACCTCGTCAAGCGTTTCAAAAAAGACAACTTACGTTCTGTCAGGCGAGTCGTCAGGCTCAAAACTTGACAAGGCAAATGCACTCGGTATACCGATTATCGGTGAGGCAGAGTTTGAGGAAATGATAAAGTGAGAGAATTCAGAAGAAAACAAAGACAGTTAAAGCGCATAATGAATATTGTCGTTATTATAACGGCAATACTTTTGCTTGTTCTTATCGGCACGGAAAATGCGCTTATAGAAAATGCCGGCAAGTCAGTTGCGCTTGCTTTACACTATACAAGTGAAATTTTAGTTATAGCTTCTCTTGGAATCGTGCTTTACTACTACTCAAAGTACGGAAAGACGGATACATTTTTAACCAACGTTGAGTTTGAACTGTCAGACGTAGGCTACTACAAAACAAAACGCAGTGAAAACACTGTTGATGACTACTATAAAGCAGTACGCGAGGATTTAATCGGCGGTGCGTTTTCTATCAGCGAAAACCTTGAACTTACAGAAATGGACTTCGCTCTGCGCGGCACAAAGCGCGGCGAACTGTTTTACATAGTAAGTACAGATGAACTCGATAAAAACGACGTTATCGCTCATCTCGACAGCGTTGTTTACGATATCACCGCCGTGCTGATGAAACGCGCGGGCAACGCAGTTCTTCTGTTTGTCTGTGACAAGGTTGATGACGAAGCAATAGCGCTGTCAAAGTCAATCACAACAATGGGCAAAAAAGATAAAATCAAAATCGCTATGGCAATCGCTGAAGTAAGCACAGGCCGTGTGTATTTCCTCGGCAATAATCCGACTAAATGCCAGCAGATGATTGCAACATATGCAATGAATACCGAAGTCCCGATTGAGGACTCACTCAAAGGTGAGCGCCTGCCGTTTCAGGATGAACTTGAAGAACATATGAAAAATTTTGATTTGAATGAATACAGACGCGGAAATTTCTTTTCGCACTAAGGAGTAATATATGACACCAGCAGAAAAGTATATTGAAACCATTAAGGGTAAAAAAGTGGCGTTTGTCGGTATGGGCGTTGCAAACACGCCTTGCGCAGAATTCCTTGCAAAGCACGGCATTGACGTTTGGGCTTGCGACAGACGCGACAAGGATTATATCGGTGCTGAGATTTGCGAAAATCTTGAAAAACTCGGCGTGCATTTTTCGCTCGGCGAGGATTATCTTGATATCTTGCCTCAGATGGATATTGTTTTTCGCTCGCACGGTATTTTGCCTTTTCAGAATCCGTGGATTGGCGAGTGCATAAATCGCGGACAAAAGGTCACTACCGAGATGGAAGTGTTCTTTGAATACTGTCCTGCAAAGATATTTGCAGTAACAGGCTCAAACGGCAAAACCACAACAACCACTCTCATTGCAAAAATGCTTGAAGCAGAGGGTAACAGGATATTCCTCGGCGGCAATATCGGCAAGGCGCTTATGCCTGAACTTGATAATATCACTGCTGACGATATTGCAGTTGTTGAACTGTCATCGTTCCAGCTCCTCACAATGGGTAACCTTGTTAAAAAGCCTGATGTTGCGGTTGTGACCAATATCGAGTGTACGCACCAGGACCACCACATTTCGCTTGACGAGTATGTTGACGCAAAGCGCAATATCCTGATTTATCAGGATTCAGCAGCGCGCACCGTGCTTAACGCTGACTGCGATTATTCAATCGGTGGCACCGTATACCACGATATGCGCTACGACGTGCGCGGCGTGCTTTCACAGTTTTCGATAAAGCACCCGGTCAGCCGCGGTGCGTATATGGATACGGCAGACGGCAACATTTATTACACAGACGGCTACAGCAAAACGCTTGTTATGAACAAAAGCGATATTGTTATCCCGGGCGACCATAATATCGAAAATTACTGCACGGCAATCTGTGCTGTGTGGGGATATGTAAGCGCTGACACTATTAAGAGTATCGCACAAACCTTTGGCGGCGTTGAGCATCGTATTGAGTTTGTACGCGAGTTTGAAGGCGTGCGTTACTATAACGATTCAATTGCAACTTCACCTTCACGCGTTATCAGCGGACTCAAAGCATTTGGCACACGAATTATTGTTATTATGGGTGGCTCTGACAAGGGCAATGATATGACCGAGATGGTACCGTATATTCTGAAATACGTTAAAACACTTGTGCTTAACGGCGCAACAGCCGATAAGATTTACGACTGCGTTGTAAATCATCCCGATTTTGACGGACAGACAGAAGTTATAAAAACCGATGTGCTTAAAAATGCGCTTGATATTGCAAAAGATAAGGCACAGTCCGGCGACATAGTTTCGCTCTGTCCTGCTTGCCCTGCGTTTGACCAGTTCAAAACGTTTGAATACAGGGGCAGAGAATTTAAAAGATTAGTTAATGAATTTTGAGGTTAGTATGAACACAGCAGAACTTTTAAAACGCCTTACCTCTGCAGTTGGCGTCAGCGGCGCAGAGGAGGGCATACAGCAAACTTTATTTGATATACTCGGCAGTTACGGCAAGGTAACTACTGACAGTATGAACAACGTTTTTTGCACCTTTGGCGAGGGCTATCACATTATGCTTGACGCGCATATTGATGAAATCGGTCTGATTGTCAAGGACATTACCGACGACGGCTTTATTAAAATAGACAAGTGCGGCGGCGTTGATAACAGAATGCTTCTTGCAAGCGAGGTCAGCATCTGGGGTAAAAGGGAAGTTAAAGGTGTTATTTCTACACTTCCGCCGCATCTCAAAAAAGACGATGCTGACAAATCGCCCAAGTTTGAGGACGTTGCTATTGATGTCGGTATGACTAAATCCGAGGCGGAAAAAATCATATCTCTTGGCGACAGAGTAACGTTCAAACGCAACTTTACACCGCTTCTCGGCACGCAGATATCCGCAAGTTGTCTTGACGACAGGTCAGGCGTTGCGGCAATTATACTTGCACTCAATATGTTAAAAGACGTTCCTTGCAAGGTAACGGCTATGTTCTCCTCGCAAGAGGAGGTCGGCACTCGCGGTGCCGGCGTTGGCACATTTGGCAAAAACGCCGATGAGGTTATCGCTATTGATGTGTCTTTCGGATATACACCGATGTGCAAAAAATCAGACTGCGGCGAACTTGGCAAAGGTCCTATGATTGGATTTTCACCTGTGCTTGACAGGATTATGTCAAACGACCTTGTTGCTGTATGCGAAAAGTTTGGCATACCGTACCAAAAGGAGATTATGGGCGGCGGACACACCGGTACCAACGCTGACGCGATTTCGCTGACGGAAAGCGGCGTGCGTACAGCGCTTGTTTCTATACCTGAAAAGTATATGCACTCACCGATTGAGGTTGTAGATACTGCAGATGTGGAAAATACTGCAAAACTTCTTGCGGAATATATCAGACAGAGAGCAGG
>ONXZ01000072.1 GCA_900321905.1 uncultured Eubacteriales bacterium | reverse complement strand
CGACTTTCGGCAACAAGCGTTTCATTTTCGGATATTGCGTTAATAAGCACATCGTAGTCAGGTATAACCGTTACTGTTACGCTGTCTGTGTAGCCGCCGTCTGCGGTGCGTGCCGTAATGGTCGCCGTACCCTCATCAAGTGGAGTAACAACGCCGTTTTGATCGACGCTTGCGATTGTATCATCGCTCGATGTCCAGTCAATATCCTTGTTGTCAAGGCTGCCGACATTGCCGTTTGAACTTTCAAACGTGTACTCAATCTGCTTTGGCTCGTCAGTTGCTTTTGCGGTGTAGTCAGACGTGTCAATGCTGAAGCCTGTTACATATGCGTCGCCTATAAGAACGCTTACAGTTCTGGTGTACTCTCTGTTGTAGCCGTCGGTGTACGTTACTTTAAGCACAGCAAATGCGTTTGAAGCGGTGGAGACAGGCCACTGCGGATTAACTGTAACAGTACCGTCGTTTGCAGTCGAAATATTCATATTGTTCGATTTGACCGTTGACCACTCAACCTTGCTGTACATAGCGCCCTCGGGCTCAACTGCAGGTGTAATCTTAACCCTCGCGTTAGTTGAAATACGCGCGATGTCACCGGCAACAACCTGAATTGAATTGTTATCGCCGACTGTGCCGCTCTGCTTTTGTGAAGTCAGGTCGGAAGCCGCCCAGTTGAGGTTAATATTTTCAATTTTAACAAACGGGTGAGCGTAAAGGTCGGTAGCCGCTTCAAGCAGGTTAGCAGTTGCCTCGTCAATCTGCTCCTGATTTAGCGCCATATTCTGCATTGCGTCCTCTGCCGCTGCATACGCCTCTTTGAACGCGTTGCCGTATTCGTATTCGTAATCTGTAAACTCGATATCCTTGTACTGATTTATCGCTGCTTCAAGCGCCGTTCTGTCGCCCAGCGTTGTTGCAATACAGGTTGCGGTAAAGCCGCCGTCATAAGTTGTGGCGGTAATCTCTGTCATACCTGCCGACACAAATGTAACAAGTCCGTTTTCGTCAACGGTTGCAATATCTTCATCAGCAGATGACCACTTGATGTCTTTGATATCAGCAGCGCCGATACCCCAGAAGCCCTCAGGCTGTATAGTTGCTGTGAGTTTTGCGCTGTCGCCGATATCGCCTGTTACGGCGCCGCTGTCAAGCGTAATACCTGTTACGGGAGTTTTTGAGAACGAAACCCATACATAGTCGCTGTACTCGTTGCCAAAGTGGTCGGTTACAGTGCAGGTAATCTTGCCGTAGCCGGATTTATTTTCTGACGGTGAGCAAACGCCGTCTGACGTTACCTTGATAAACGATGTTGAACTCTCCCACTTAACGCTCTCATACGAGCCGTTGTTCGGGTAAAGTCTTACGTTAAGATTGAGTTTTGCATTTGAGTAACTTGAGAGCGCGCCGAGGTCATACTGGTAGTATTCCTGTGCGGCTTCGCCGTCAAGGTAAATCTCAATTTTATCGAGGTATACATATTTTTTGAGTGAAGAATATGCTTTTTCAAGCGCAGTGTACATTGCGTCAACTTCGTCTTGTGACGCTGTCTTTTCCTCAACCATCTGCTTTGCTTCGTCCATCTTTGCGGTGAACGCGTCAAATGTGTCGGGATAGTAATCCTCCGCGCTGAGATTCATATCTTCATACGACTGAATAAGTGCGGTAAGCGCGCTGTAATTTGTGATTACATTAACTGCGCACTCTGCGGTGTATCCGCCGTCAACAGTTTTAACGGTAATCACGCAGTCGCCGCCTTTGAGAAAGTGAACTGTGCCGTCGCTGCCAACGCTTGCAACACTTTCGTCGCTTGATGACCAGGTAACGGTGTTCACGCTTGCGTTTGTAATAGTGCCGTTTGGCAGAACAGTCGCGGTCAGTTTTTCGGTATTGCCGATTTCGCCGCCCTCAATGCTCGACTTGTTAAGCGTAACGCCTGTTACAGGTGTGCGCGCAAAGGTGATGTAAGCATAATCGCTTGTTTCGTTACCGAGGTAGTCCCTGATAGTGCAAGTGATTTTTGCCGAGCAGGAACTGTTGTCGGTAGGTGTGCATTTGCCGTGAGCGTCAACCTTAATCTTGCTGTTGTCTGACTCCCACTCAACGCGTGAATACATAGAGTTTTCAGGCAGAACTTTGTAACCGAAAGTGTAGTTGCTGTTTCTGTAATTGCTCAGCGTGCCAACGTTAACGGTAACGTATTTGCTGTCCATCTCGCTTCCGTCGCTACTCAGCATAACAATGTTGCCGATACCAACGTATCCGCCGAGTTTTACAAACGCGGCAAGCAGATTGTCTGCAGTGGTATCGCAGGTAGCCTGCGCAGCCATAGGCACGTCGTAAAGCACATAATACGCTTTGTCGAGTTTTGACATATATGTGCTGTAAAGTTTTTTGTTTTCTGCTGTTTTGAGGATAACCGTTTCATCGCACAGGCTTATAACCTTTGCAAGGTAATCTTTGTTAGGATATACCGTAACGGTCTTTGAGTCTGTGATACCGCCGTCCGCAGATGTGCAGTAAACGGTAGCAGTACCAACGTCAACGCCTGTGATAACCGCGTTGCCCGACTTGTCGCCGAGCGCTTCAACGGTGAATATACTTTCGTCAGATGAATACCAGGCAGCCTCGTGGTTTGCGTTGTAATTTGCGGTAATCAAACCGTCAAAAGAAACGGTGTGCGTAACGCTGACATCTTTGTCAACTTCAACTTCAATATCGCCGCCGTCAATTTTGTTGTCGGTTACAGTGTTGCGCGTAACGGTAAGCACCATCGTTTCGGACTTATGCTTACCGTCTGCAGTTTCGCACCAGATGCGTGTGCTTGTGGAACTCTGCACGCTTGCGCGTGCTCTTACCTGAATTGATTTATCCGTTTCGTTTTCCGTGTAAAAATCACCTGTGTTGCTGACAACCCACTTGACATCTGTGTTTGTTGCGCCCTCAGGCTCAATGTTTGCCGTAACGGTTGCGCCCCTGCCGTAGTATGCTGTAACGGCATTGAGTTTAACTGTTGCAAACTTAACGGTTTCACCGTCAACTGTGCTTTCAGTAGTGGTGAGCGTGCCTGCAAAACCTGCGTTTTGTGCAGAGAGTGTAATTTTGTTTACAGGCAAATCATTTTGCACGTCAAGCGTAGTAGTGACGCTCGAAATCTCATAAAAACTGCCTGCCGTGTCGTAGCCGGTCACCGCCTTGAGCGCGATTGTGCAAAGTCCGCCCCTGACAGCGGTGTATGTACCGTCGTGCGAGATTGCGCCGATACCGTCAGATACGTCGTTGTCCTCGTCCGCCCAGGTGTAAACCGGAGCGCCGGTTTCGCTGTCAGTGCCTGTAACAATACCCCAACTTACAGTCAGGTACTGCGAGTCGGCGTTTCGTTCAGGATAAATGCTATATGTGTACTGCGTGCTTTCGCCAACCGCCATATCGGCAGGGCCGTTGATAGCAGCGTCAGAAATATAGTTGCCTGTTTTGCCGGTTACTTTTACAGTAACGGTTTTTGATATGTTGTTTGCGGCAGATGTCGCAGTAATCTGGCAGGACTGTGATGACAGACTGCCGAGCGAGCCGCCTGAATCACGACCTGTGACTGTGCCTGTTTTTTCGTCAACACTTGCAATAGTCGGGTCGGACGATGTCCAGGTGATATCCGAAACATCGCCTGTGCTTGGCTTGATGTCCTTAATTTCAAGTTGAATTGCCGAGCCCTCCTGGACGCTTGTGGGTCCGCTGATGCTGAAGTCCTCAAGCGCAACAGGATCAATAACCGTAAACGTGATTGTGTCGTTATATGCGTACTTCATCACATTGTCGGCAAGCGATGTCACAACGCCTGAAATTCCGCTTGTCGCTTCTGAAGCGTTTTCCGCAAACTGCGAAACTCTGATAGCGCCGTTAAGCAGCGCAACAAGCACATTTTTGTTCATATTAACGCCAAAATTATTGATAAGAATATCGGCAAGTTGGTCGGTGTTGATGTCGCCGTTTGCAATCATTGAGTTTGCTCTCTTAATCAGATTGCTAATACCGTTGCTGACGTCCTCGCTGCGCGGCGAGGCAACGACTGTAACTGTGCCTTTAGCCTTGAACGTAACAAGTCCGTCGGCGTCAACCTCGGCAATATTGCTGCCCTGATTGAAAATCGAAGTGCTTTGAATTGAGTATGTAACACCGTAATTCAGCCTTTTCGGCGTGGTGAGCGCTTCAAGTTTAACAGTTGAACCAACTGCAACGGTGGTATCAATCGAGTCTTTGTTTGTGATGTGCGTGCCGTTTGGCAAAAAGTTTGCATACCACTTGTCGCTCTTGTCAACAACAACTTTTATCGAGTCGCTTGCAAGCACGTTGCCATCCTTGTCACAAAGTTCAGCGTGAATACCCGTGTTGAGTTTTTTAAGATATTCTTTGAGCGAGTTAACAAATCCGCTTGTGTACGCACCGTACTGAGAATTCTCACCGAACAGCCTTTCAACAATGGCAATAATCTGGTCGGTGTCCATTGTATCAACATTCACGGTGTCGTTGAACAGCGCGCTCTCAAGCATTGAGCCTAAAACACCGCCAATCAGCGGAACGGACTTAACTTCGTTATCAATCCAAAGTTGCACCATTGCGCCCTTTGACGAGTCAAACGCGGTTACAAGACCGTTGTTGTCAACGTCAACGAGAGTCGGTGTTTCGCTGTACCAACGCACATATCCGCCGTCAGGAATATTGCAGCCAACAAGTTTGTAGGCAAGTTGCAACTTTTCGCTTTCCATAACATGCTCAATGTAGTCGTCGCCGTTTTCGTCCTTGTCAGGAACAACGGTTTCGCCGTCCTCGTAGCAAATCTCCATTTCGTAAACGTCAATTATGCCGCCCTCCGCAAATGCAGGCAGCGCAGTCAGAACAGAAGTCACCATCAGCAGCAACGCCAACACTAAACTGGTTGAACGTTTAACTTTACTGTTAGTCATTTTCTCACAGCCCTTCGCATTATTTAAAATTTGTACAGATGTATAGAATTATCTATTTTAATAATACATTAGAAAAATTATTTTGTCAATGTCATTAATTTATATAAAAAATTAAAAACGTTTGCCGTGTTTCACCTAACATCCCGCCGAATATATTGAAGGGGTTTATGGGACACATCAAAATATCGGTAACGGCAAAAATCTACACGCACATGGTGGACGAGGTGTTCGAGCAAAACCGCAAGCGCCTCGCCGACTATGCAAACGAAAAAGAAGAACTGTCACAGATGGCGTAAAAAAACGAGGTGGGATGTTTGCACAGAACCGTAAAAAGTAGACAATAGAAAAAACAGCCCCCTATGGTAGAATAAAAGAAACTACCATAGGGGGTATATTTATGCCAAGGAAGTATAGACACATAACCAATCTTTTAATTCCATAATATTTCCTTTCCTAATCTGTTTTTTTATGCATAGTTTTTGAACCTTTATGGCTTGAACCTCGTAGCAGACTTGATGCCATCGGCTCCCATTCATATCCACATATTTTGCATTTCGCTTTAACAGGACTATGTCTACCCTTATATTCTCCTATTATTTCAACATCAGGATTGACAATCGCTAATTCATTTACAAAGGCATTATGACTCTTTGTTGTAGCAAGATGAGCAACTTTCGTTCCGCATTTTTTACATCCGTCTCCAGCGAGCATTTTTGCCGGAACACCGTCCCAGACGAACCCACATTTTTTACATTTTACAGTTATTCTTTTATTTGAATTTTGATATGTACCTAAAACTTGAATTGTAGGGTGGAGGTTTTGCATTTCGTTAACAAAATCCTCGTGCGTTTTTGCTTTTGCGTTACTATAAGCACATTGTTCAATTCTCATCCATTCCTCATTGTTAAATTGTTTGCTTATTCCTGCAATATCAAATAAAGAATACACTAATTTCTTAATAATGTTTCTATCAGCTTTATTTAAATCAAAAGGAAATGTAAAACAATCATTAGGGAAGGGAGCAATTTCGTTATCAGGAAATTTATCGTATATTGTTATTAATCTAATTCCTGCTTCCTTGCATTTTTCTCTTTTCTTGGTATCTCTTATTAGTGACTTTTTATGTAAATACCAATTGCCTGGCTCTATAGCAAGACATAAAGAAGGAATTACAACATCCAATTCCATGCCTATTATACTTCTGTTTCTTGACAATACAGATTCTTCATCCAATGCAAAAACGAAACTTTGTTTTATGAATTGCTCCATAAAACTTGTGCCGGATTTGGCACATCTTGGACACCCGTGACCTTGTAGCAAAGAATAAGGTTTTGCTTCCCATTCATGACCACAAATTTTGCACTTACATTCAATATTTGTATGTGTATTAACATATCGACCCAAAACGGTAATATTTGGCTCGATTTTTCTTAACTGTTCTGAAAACTCTTTGGTGGTCTTTTTATGGGTTTTTCCATGGTTGTTTGCAACGCCTTGTTGCGTTCTACACTTGGGACAACCTCTACCCTGTAGTAACGCTGCAGTTTTTGGATTCCATATATAATCACACTTTTTGCATTTCACCTCAATTCTATCTAATGCTTTTGTATACTCCCCAAGCGGTTCGATATCCGGGTTAATCTTTGACAACTCCTCTAAAAACTGCTTATGTGTTTTCGCCATAGTTATTCCTCAATTTATAATAATAGCATTACTCATATTTTAACATATTTACTGTTTTTAGTAAAGATGGCACCTCATACAGTACCATTAATATCTCACCGATATCTCAATCATTTTCGACACTTTTCGGCAGATTTCCGTCTCACTAATGAATTTGGCAGAGGTATAAGGATTTGAATAAGATTACCAATTGCTT
>ONXZ01000198.1 GCA_900321905.1 uncultured Eubacteriales bacterium | reverse complement strand
AATGAATATAATTGCGCCGATTGTGTCGCCGCTGCGTATCAGATTAATGAGTGAAAACATAGTTACTCCTTATTTTTGGCTTTAACAATACGGTCATTGCCGTACATATCTTTGATAACCTCGGCGCTGTCAAGATTAGTCAGCACGCTCAAAACGCTTTTGCCCTGGTCGTTTCCGATTTCAAGCAGAAGCAAACCGCCCTTTTTGAGGTTAGTTTTTGCAATATCGTTAATTGCTCTGTAAAAGACGAGTCCGTCGTCGCCGCCGTCAAGTGCCATCTGCGGTTCAAATTGAACTTCGCTCTGCAGACCGGCAAGGTCGGAAGTTTTGATATAAGGCGGATTAGAAATAATTATATCCGCCGCAGGCAGTTCAAGCGGTTTTGTAATGTCGCCGAGTATAACGTGAACATTGCCGACGCCCTTTGCGTTATTGTAGAGGTAGGCAATCGCTTCCCTGCTTTTTTCTACGCAGTATACAGTAGCCTGCGGCACAGCCTTTGCAACGCTGATGCCTATACAGCCGCTGCCTGCGCACAGGTCGTAAATAACAGGGTGTTTATACTTATCTGCCGCTGCAATGGCAAGTTCAACAAGTTCTTCCGTTTCAGGACGGGGAATCAGCACACCCTCGCCGACTGCAAACTTGCTGTCGTAAAAATCCCACTCGCCGATAATATACTGTAACGGCTCGCCGCCAAGCAAACGCAAAAGCGGCTCTGTGAGTTTTACATCTTCAAAGTTATCGTTTTTATGCAGAGCAAACTCGCTGTTCGAAATTTTTGCAAGCGAGCATACAAGGCACAGCGATTTAAACTCCGCCTCGTCAATGCCGTTTTTATTCAGGCACCCAAGTGCATATAAATACGCTTCGTTTAAAGTCATTACTTTATCTCGTCGTCCTCAGGATTTTCGGTGATAACCGCCTGAAGTGAAGCGATACCGACTTCAATAATATCGTCGTCAGGCTCCTTGGTGGTTATGCGCTGCATCCAGAGTCCGGGTGCTGAAAGTATCTTGACAAGCACATCGTCGTGACGTCCTGCATAGCGGATAAACTCATAGCCGATACCCATAATAATCGGTATCATCGGCAGTCTGATAAGCACCCACAAAATGGTGATTTTTTTAACTTCATCAGGCACGAAGAACGACAGTATTGATATAACAATAATACTGAGTATCAGCATTACAAACATAAATGAAGTTCCGCACCTCGGGTGAAAACGTGTGCATTTTTTTACGTTCTCGACTGTGAGTTCCATGCCTGATTCGTAGCATGCAATAGTTTTATGCTCAGCGCCGTGATACTTGAACACTCTTTTGATGTCTTTCATCTGCGACACAGCAAACATATAAACAACAAAAATAATGATTTTGAGTATACCTTCAAACGTTCCGCGAAGAGGCTCAAGGTCGGCAGCGGTATGCGTGTTAATGAACTTAAAGAGCATTGACGGCATATATGCGAAAATGAAAAACGCAAGCGCGAAACCGAGTATAGTCGCGATACCCATAATAATACTCATAAGTTTGTCGCCCAGTTTGTCTGAAAGCCATTTTTCAAACTTGCTCATTTCGGCTTCCTCAATTTCCTCCATACCCGACACCTCTGCCGAATACATAAGGCACTTGTAGCCCGTGACCATTGATTCGATAAAGCCGACAATGCCGCGGATAAGCGGAAGTCCCCATATTTTGTTTTTATCCCGCAGGTGCTTAACCTCGTGGTATTCTGTGAGGATATCACCGTCAGGTTTGCGCACAGCGGTTGCCATGCCTTTTGGACCCTGCATCATTATTCCCTCAATCAGCGCCTGACCGCCGACAGAAGTTTTGTGACATTTTTTTGGCATATTATTTACTCTTTCCGTTAACTTGATTTTATTGCGGAGCGATGTGGTCATCGCTCCCTACGTTGCTTTTTGTTTTCTGCGGAGCGATGTGGTTGTTGCTCCCTACGCCGGTTTTGCAACTTCCTCAACAGGAAGTTGAATTGTGACAAGCGTTCCTTTATCCTTAACACTATCTATATCAAGAGTGCCGCCGTGAAGGTTGACAATCTCCGTGGTAACGGCAAGTCCGATACCTGAGCCGCGAACACTCATATTTGCTTTGTAGAATTTTTCTTTAACGTGCGGCAAATCTTCCTCAGAAATACCGCAGCCCTGGTCGGCAATAGCGATTTGAACAAAATCTTTGCCGTCCTTTGTGATAAATTCCGCCTTGACAAAAATCTTGCTGCCCGGACGTGAGTATTTGAGCGCATTGTCAAGTATATTCATAAACACCTGTTTGAGCCTGTTAGCGTCAGCATTTGCAACAGACGGTATTTCGGGTATACTGCTGCGCACCTCGTAGCCCTCGCGAACGGCACGCTCACGGAAGGTAAAGAGCGTTTCCTCAAGTTCTGCAAGGATATCTGTTTTGCTGAGCCTGAGTTGCATTCTTCCGCTTTGCAGGCGTGAGAAGTCGAGCAGTTCCTCAACAAATCCCTCAAGCCTGCCCGCTTCGCTGACAATGACCTGCAAGCCTTTTTGCGTGAGTTCGTCAACATTGTCTTTGTTGCCGAGGGTCAACGTTTCGCCCCAGCCTTTTATTGACGTCAGCGGCGTGCGAAGTTCGTGCGAGATAGTCGAGATAAAATCGTTTTTCATTTTATCGGCGGCAGATATCTCCGTCGCCATAGTGTTGATACTGTCGGCAAGGTCGCCGATTTCGTCGTCGTACTGCTTTTCAATACGCACATCAAGATTGCCGTCGGCAATAAGTTTTGTAGCCTTTTTGACTTCCTGAACAGGAATAATAATCGAGCGGATAAAGAATTGGTTTGAAAACATAATGATTGCCATTGTAAACAGCAAAAGCAAAAACATCACAAAGCGCAGAGTTCTTATCTGCGTATCGACTGAATCAATAGTCGTCATAACCCTGATTGCGCCGTATTCCGCACCGTCTTTGTCGGTAATAGCACGGCTGACCGCCATAATCTTTTCGCCCGAGTCGGATTTGCCGATGTATTTTGCTGTTTCGTTATGATTTTCAAGCGCCTCGCGGAAGTCAGGCATATCCTGATTTTCAACATGGAAGCCGCTTGACGAGAGGACAATGTTGCCCTCGTCATCAACAATCCACAGCGTTGTGCGGTTTT
>ONXZ01000164.1 GCA_900321905.1 uncultured Eubacteriales bacterium | reverse complement strand
TCACCTGCGGTGACATTTTTGCTAGCGCAGACGCTCCCCTCTGTCACTTCGTGACATCTCCCCGTTAATCGGGGAGTACCTCACAGGGGAATCTCGCACGGCATTTTATAATCAGGTGTGGACGAAGTCCACCTATCCCCTTGAGTCTTGAGCCTAATCCCTTGAGTCTATTCCGAGCGCAGCGAGTAACCACAATTCATCATTCACATTCATTCCATCTCCGTGAATTTTGCGTTTTTAAGAATAGGAACCTGCACTTCGCTGCCGTCGAGGGTGTAGGTGTCAAACGTGCCTTCGACCTCAATTTCAGAGAAAATTACAGGATAGTCAACAAAGTCGAGTTCCTCAGCAGTTTTGAACTCAATCCCCTGCTTGCCGTCCTCGTCGGACGAAACCATACACGAGTAGTGGCGCACGCCTGTTGCTTCGTCGTCGGCGTATTCAAACTCGCCGCGCACTTTGACCGTCTTGCCCTTGTAGTCGTCGGGCGAGCCAATCATTTTGAATATTTCGGCATACGCTTCCTCACCGCTTTTTGCCGTGAGGTCGATAACTTCCTTTTCACTTTTTTTACCTGAACACCCTGCAAATGCGGTTAAAATTACCACAAACGCAAGGATTAAGCACAGTGTTTTTTTCATATCGGTCCTCCAAAGAATGATAAATGATGAATGATGAATGATGAATGATGAATTGAGGGTGCTGCGCACGGCAATTTTATTGCGGGACGCCGGGGTTGTCGTCCCCTACAAATATACGTTTCTGCGAGCAACTGTAGGGGCTGACGACCTCGGCAGCACGCTGATTGTCCGAGGCGGAGCCGAGTAACCAACAACTGCTAACTGCATACTGCTAACTGCTAACTAAAAAAGAGCCAACCGGCTCTTTTTTTACAGATGATAAATAATATCGTCGCTCTTCCACATAAACACGCCGATACCGATAATCAGCGTAACAAAAGAAACAGCAACCGCGTAGACAAGCAGTTTCCAACTCATCGGTATACCGTAAAGCACGCACTGCCTGAAAAGTTCTATCATAGAATACAGCGGATTTATCTTGATAATGACAATTATCCACCTTGTTGTGATACGCTGAAGCGGATAAAGAATAGGCACCATGTACATAACAAGCCGTGTAAGAACGTCCCAGATATACTCGATATCCCTGAAATACACCGCAAGCACCGACAAAATCAGACCTACGCCTGTCGAAAATACAAGAATAAGGAACATAGGAACAAAGCACAGCAGCGCACGCCATGTGATGTGCAGTGCGGTACCGTTGCTGACGCCTGTAGATTTGAAGAATATCCACACTACAACAAGGCACAGAATCGAAATTGCAAATGTTACAAAAGTTGATAATATGCTTGAGAGAGGATACATATACTTTGGTACATAGACCTTTTTGATAATAGCCGCGTTACGCCTGAAAGAAGTCATAGCCTGCTTTGTCGACGTGTTGAAAAAGTCGTAAAGCAGTCTGCCCGTGAAAAGGAACACAGGATAGCAGATAACGTGAGCGTTACTCCTGCCGAAGATTCCTGCAAATACAACCGACAAAACCGTCATATTGAGCAGCGGTTGCAGGAATGACCATATAATGCCCATCCAGGAATCTCTGTATTTTAATTTAACATTTTTGCGTGTGAGTTCAAACAGCAAAGATTTGTATTTGCTAAAGACTTCAACGCCGTGAGTTAACTCTTTTTCTGTACTGTTATGGCTCATAAAACCACCTCGTTAAAGGTAAATCTCAAATTGAATATGTAGCATTATAGCACATGTCAATATTTTTTGCAAGTTTTGTAAAAAATATGGCACTTTCTAAGTGCCAGTTTCCAGAATCCGGTTTCCAGAATCCAGCAGGGATGGGCTCCGCCCATACCCATTATAATTGCTGTGCGAGATTCCCCTGTGAGGGGAAATGTCACCGCAGGTGACAAAAGGGTGAGGTGCCCGCTCCAAGGGGCACCCTACAGGCTGGAGCCTGGAGTCTGGTATCTGGATACTGAAAAACTATTTCATCAATGATGAAATAGTCATCGCCGTCTTGCGTGCGGACATACTGCCGTCAACTGTAAGGTCTGCCGCAGCCTCATACTTAGGACGGCGCTCGTCAAAGAGTTCTTTTGCCTTGTCCTTATCCTGAAACAGCGGACGGTTTGTGCTGTCGCCGATACGCTCGCAGATTGTGTCAAAATCAGCGTCGAGGAACACAATCCTGCCACCGTTTTTAAGGGCGCTGACATTGCGCTCAAAAGTTACCGCGCCGCCGCCTGTGGAGATAACGCAGTTTTTGAGTTCAGCCGTGTCGCAGCACACCTGATGTTCAAGGTCGCGAAAATAATCTTCGCCGTAAATTTCAAAAATCGCCTTTATGGGTATGCCCTGCTTTTTTTCAACAAGGTCGTCCGTGTCAACAAAGCGCCTGCCTGTTATTTTTGCAAGTTCTTTGCCGACAACCGTCTTGCCGCTGCCCATAAAGCCGCATAGGATGATATTATTCACTTCGTTTCACTCCGTTCACAGTTAGTAGTTAGCAGTATGCAGTTAGCAGTTGTTGGTTACTCGGCTCCGCCTCGGACAATTAGCGGGCTGCCAAGGTTGTCAGCCCCTACAGTTGCTCGCAGAAACGTATATTTGTAGGGGACGACGACCCCGGCGTCCCGAAATAAAATCGGAGCGAAGCGACAAACCTTCAACGGCTTACGGCTAACTGCTAACTGCTAACTGATTGATAATTCCGTCCACAACGGAATTATCAATCACAATGTTGTTCCATATTTCCTCCGCCACAGCCGCCTGCCACACAAGCATTGCAAGCCCGTTGAGCGCTTTAACTCCCGCCTCGCGTGCGTATTTAAGCAGCAGCGTTTCGCGCGGATTGTAGACAGCGTCAAACACTGCGCCTGCCTGCTGAATGACCTCTTTTGGCAGCGGACTTTCGTCAACGTTCGGGTGCATACCTACGGGCGTGCCGTTGATTATCAAATCATATTTTCCGCCTGCTGTTGACAGCGTAATTATACGCACATCTTTTTTAGTTTTTTCTTTAATCTCGCGCTTTAGTTCAATCGCCTTTTCAACACTGCGCGCCGCGATTGTCACATCTGCGCCGTGCAAAACGCTCTCAAATGCGAACATACGGCTCACGCCGCCGCAGCCAAGTACAAGAACTCTGCCGCCGAGTTTAATGCCTGCGCCATCAAGGGAACGCAAAAAACCTTCGCAGTCGGTGTTGTAACCTGTGCTGACTCCGTTTTCGTTTTTAACGGTGTTCACCGCGCCGTAAAGCGCCGCTTTTTTGTCGAGTTTGCTAAGCGTAGGTATAATATTTGTTTTGTGAGGAATAGTTACATTGTAGCCGTCAAGGTCAGCGAGATAATCTGCGCCCTCAAGTTCTTCAGGCTTAATTTCGCAGAGCGTGTAATCGCCGTCAACGCCCGCTTTTTTCATAAGTTCTGCGTGTATCTGAGGGCTGATTGAATGACCCAGCGGACATCCTATCAGCGCAAACTGTTTTTTGCCCATTTCATCTCACCTCAAAAAATGTATTGACAAATACATCAAAAATTTATAATATGATAATAACATATTTAATTTTCAATCACAACTATTTTTTCAAGGAGTAAATTATGATTTTTGATGAAGTTAAAGAAATTCTGGCTGACCAACTTGATATTAATATTGATGATATTGAAATGACATCCAGCCTTACAGACGACCTCGGCGCGGACTCGCTGGACGCGATTGACATAGTAATGAGCGTTGAGGACCAGTACTCAATCGAAGTACCTGACGAAACTATTAAAACGATGAAAACTGTTGAGGATATTGTTTCATTTATCGAAACAAATATTGATTAAAAAGTTTTAGGAGCGGACTTTAGTCCGCTCTTTTTAGTTAGTAGTTAGCCGTATGCCGTATGCCGTTGTTAGTTACTCGCTTCG
>ONXZ01000095.1 GCA_900321905.1 uncultured Eubacteriales bacterium | reverse complement strand
GAGGGCGAAACGTAGATTATATCAGCGTTTTTATCCCTTGTGTGTACATCAAAGCCGTATCCCTCAAAGGTGGAAATACCCTGCACAAAGTTGACGGTGGGGAAGGATACTGTGACCCTGCCTTTCAGCAGTACGCAGAGGATTGACAGCAGCGGCTGCACGCCAGCGCCGACAATTATCCGGTCAGGTGACGCCACCACGTTTCGCTTTTCTCTTATGTATAATGACAGCGCTTCGCGCAAATCCTGCTCGCCCTCCGCAGAACTGTACGACAGCAGGCGCTCTTTTTGCCGCAGGGCGCTTTTTATGTAACGCTGCCATAGGTTGAGGTCAAAACTCTCGCTGTCCGCGTCGCCGCTTTTAAGGTCGAATATAATTGGATTTTTCGCTTTGTCGGTGCTGTGTTCTGTCGTTTTTTTCGGCGCGGAGTAGGATACATAATAACCGCTTTGCGGCTGCGATATAATATAACCGTCTGCCTGCAGTTCAAAATATGCGTTTTCTACTGTGGTTTTGCTGACGGACAGCATACTGACCGATTGGCGAACTGACGGCATTTTGTCGTCTTTTTTGTACTGACCTGCCTCAATCAGATTTTTATAGTGATTATATACTTCAATATATTTTTTCAAAACTGTACCTCAAAAAGTTTTTAAAATTGTGTATTTTATTATTGTCAGTTATAGTATATACTGACATCAATGCAATTGCAATACTTAATTTGAGAGGTGATTTAGTGAACAAAAAAACTCATAATATCATTTTGACCGCTGTGTTTGGCGCAATGATTTTTGTTATGACGGCGGTTTTGCACATTCCCGTTGCAAGCGGCTATGTTCATCTTGGTGACGCCCTTTTGTATATCAGCGCATTACTTCTCGATATGCCCTGGGCGCTTGTTGCAGGCGCGCTCGGCGAGGGGCTTGCGGATGTTGCAAGCGGCTTTGCGGCTTACGCTCCGGCAACCGTTTTAATCAAGCTTTTAATTGCGCTTTGCTTTGCGTTTGCAAAAAAGAAAAGCGACAAACTGCTTTCACTTTCATCAGCGCTTATGACTCTGCCTGCTGCTGTTATAACCGTTGGCGGCTACTTTCTGGCAGACCTTGTAATCAGCAGGGAATACGCTTTTGTTGATATACCCGGCAACCTGATTCAGTCGTCGGCAAGCGCGGTAATTTTTATAATTATTGCGGCGGCTCTTGACAAAGTTCATATAAAGGATAAAATATACAAAAGGATTTCTTAAACAGAGGTACTCTATGGCAGATATAATTTACACGCTTGACGGCGGAACTTATTTTAACATAACTAACAAATGCCCGTGCGCCTGCGCGTTTTGCATACGCAACAAGCACGAGGCGGTTGGCAGCGCAAAGCGGCTCTGGTTTGACAGTGAACCGACTTTTGACGATATAAAAGCGGCTATTGATAATTACGATTTCACTGATGTTGACACGGCTGTGTTTTGCGGCTACGGCGAGCCGACAAACGCCTATGAAAATTTGATTAAAACGGCAAAATACATTAAAACGGTTAAGCCGTCAATCAAGTTAAGGCTCAACACAAACGGACTGTCCGACCTGATTAACGGCAGACCTACCGCAAAGGAAATCTGCGCGTGTATTGACATTATATCTGTATCGCTCAACGACCCCGACAGCGAGAAGTATGACAAGATCACCAGAAATATTTTTCCGGGCAAAGCCTTTGACGCCATGCTCAAATTCACTCGCGAGTGTGTGGAACAGGGCAACGAGGTGCGTATGACGGTGGTCGATGTCATCGGAGATGAAAACATCGAAAAATCGCGCAAAATAGCAGAATCCCTCGGCGCAAAATTCATTGTGCGTTCCTACGCAAGAGGCAGATAGTATAACGTTAACACCTATTACTGCTAACTGCATACGGCTAACTGCTAACTAATGAAAAAAGGCTCAAATTGAGCCTTTTTTCATTTTCCTATTGACAAAGTAGGAAATAAGCGTTATATTATAGGTCGAAAAACCTATAATAATTGTAGGATTAAGAAATCAGGTGACAAAAATGAACACTGTTTATGTTGATAATGCGGCAACAACGCAGGTGAGCGAAAAGGCGCTCAGCGCAATGCTTCCGCTCTTAAAGGAAACATACGGCAACCCGTCGTCACTGCACCACGTCGGTCAGATTGCAAAGGAAGTTCTTGAGGACGCAAGGGAGCGTGTTGCAAAATGTATCGGCGCTGCTCCGAATGAAATATATTTTACTTCTTGCGGCACAGAGGCGGACAATCAGGCGATTTTGTCTGCGGCTTACAATGGCGCAAAGAAGGGTAAAAAACACATCATCTCATCTAAATTTGAGCATCACGCTGTGCTGCACACCCTTGAAAAACTTAAAAAAGAGGGTTTTGAGATTACACTTCTTGATGTTTACAGCGAGGGTATTGTCAGAGTTGAGGATTTAAAAGCCGCTCTGCGCGACGACACTGCGCTTGTAACTATTATGATGGCTAATAACGAGGTTGGCACAATCCAGCCGATTAAGGAACTTGCCGCTGTCTGCAGGGAAAAGGGCGTTACTTTCCACACTGACGCTGTTCAGGCTGCGGGTCATATCAAAGTTGATGTCAATGAACTCGGCGTTGATATGCTCTCCGTATCAGGTCACAAGTTCCACGGACCTAAAGGTGTTGGCTTTCTTTACTGCAAGAAAGGCGTTCCGCTTCAGGTGTTTATGAACGGCGGCGCGCAGGAGAGAAACAGACGCGCAGGCACAGAGAATATGGCTGGCATTTGCGGCATGGCTGCAGCGCTTGAGGACGCTTGTGCAAATCTCGACAAAAACGCGGCGCACATTACCGCGCTTCGCAACAAGATTATTGACGGCGTTCAGGATATCGAGATGTGCAGCGTTAACGGCGACCTTGAAAGACGTCTGCCGGGTACGGTTAATATGTGCTTTGAGGGAATTGAGGGCGAAGGCTTGCTACTTCTCCTTGACCAAAAAGGCATTTGCGCTTCGTCAGGCTCCGCTTGCACAAGCGGCTCGCTTGACCCGTCGCACGTTCTGCTTGCAATGGGAGTTCCTGTTGAGAGCGCACACGGCTCGCTTCGTATCTCACTTTCGGAGTATAATACCGAGGAAGAAGCCGACCATATTGTTAAATCAATCCACGAAGTAGTAACTTATCTTCGTTCAATCTCACCCGTGTGGGAAAAAATTCAGAAAGGCGAGGTAGTTGAATAATGGCACTGTATTCAGAAAAAGTAATGGACCATTTCACAAATCCGCGAAATGTAGGTAAAATTGAGGACGCCGACGGCGTTGGCGAGGTAGGCAACGCAAAGTGCGGCGATATAATGAAAATATATCTGAAAGTTGACGAAAATCAGGTTATCACTGACGTTAAGTTTAACACTTTCGGCTGTGCGTCTGCCATTGCCTCAAGTTCAATGGCTACCTGCCTTATCAAGGGCAAGCCAATCAGCGAGGCTATTGAACTTTCAAACAAGGCAGTTGTTGAGGCTCTTGACGGTCTGCCGCCGGTTAAGATTCACTGTTCCGTACTTGCAGAGGAGGCAATCAAAGCCGCTGTCAAGGATTACTACGATAAAAACGGCATTGACTACGACCCAGAAATGTTCAAGGAAAAAGTCGTTGACTAATCGTACAAATTAATATATTATGTAGGGGAGGGTTTCCTAACCCTCCCAATATTATTTGTAGGGGGCGACGACCTCGGCGCCCCGTGAAGGAATTTATTATGGCTATAAAAGACATTCAGCAGGAAATTTTAAGACTGAAAAAAGAGAAGGATATTTGTATTCTCGCTCACTGCTATCAGGAACCTGAAATACTTGAAATTGCTGACTTTACGGGCGACAGTTTCGGTCTTTCCATGTCCGCCTCAAAGGTAAAAAACAAAACTGTAATTATGTGCGGTGTGCGCTTTATGGCTGAAACGGTCAAGATTTTGTCACCGGATAAAAAAGTCATTCTATCAAATTCTGACGCAGGTTGCCCAATGGCTGAAATGATGGATAAAGACCTTATTTCCCAGGTAAAAGAGCAGTATCCCGATTATACCGTTGTTGCGTATATCAACACCACGAGTGAACTCAAAACCGTGTGCGATGTGTGCGTTACATCATCATCAGCGCTCAAAATCTGCAAGCAACTTGACGATGATAAAATTCTGTTTATCCCCGATAAAAACCTCGGCTCGTGGATTGCAAAACAGTTGCCTGAAAAAGAGTTCAAACTCCTGAACGGCTGCTGCCCGACCCACGCAAAAATGACGGCGAAAGACGTGCAAAACGCAAAGGCAGCACACCCTGGCGCTCTCCTTCTTGTTCATCCCGAGTGCGACCCGGAAGTAGTTGAACTTGCAAACTACGTCGGCTCAACCACGGGCATTATGGACTACGCTAAAAATAGCGATAAAAAAGAATTCATCATCGGCACTGAAAACAGCATTGTAACCCACCTGCAACTTGACTGTCCCGACAAACTGTTTTACCCGCTTTCAAAGGACTGCATTTGCCATAATATGAAGGCTACAACGCTTGTTGACGTGCTTAACTGCTGCAAGGGTATCGGCGGTGAGGAAATCGAACTTGACGAGGAAACTCGCCTCGGTGCAAAGCGCTGCATTGATAAAATGATTGAATTGGGTTAAATATGAAAAAAGCAATTATTGCAATGAGCGGCGGTGTTGATTCAAGCGTCGCCGCTTATTTTATGAAGCAACAGGGTTTTGAGTGCATCGGCGCAACTATGAAACTCTATGACAATGAGGATATCGGCGTCAGCAGGGAAAAGACCTGCTGCTCACTTGACGATATTGAGGACGCGCGCGCTGTAGCACGCAAACTCGATATGCCTTACTATGTGTTCAATTTCAAAGATGAATTTGAGCAAAAAGTTATTGATAAATTCATCAAAACATATGAGCAGGGCGGCACGCCGAATCCTTGCATAGACTGCAACCGCTATCTTAAATTTGAAAAACTTATGCACCGCATGCGTGAGTTGAAATACGACTATGTTGTCACAGGACACTATGCCGATATCGAACTTGTAAACGGCAGATATCTGCTGAAAAAAGGCGCTGACGAGAGCAAAGACCAGAGTTATGTCTTGTACTCTCTTACACAGGAGCAACTCGCTCACACGCTGTTTCCGCTCGGCAAATGTTCAAAGGCTGAAATCCGTGAGATTGCAGAGCGCGAGGGCTTTATAAATGCCAAAAAACGCGATTCTCAGGACATCTGCTTTGTACCTGACGGCGACTACGCAAAGTTCATTGAACAGCATGGCGGCAAAACTTACCCCAAGGGCGAATTTGTTGACAAAAACGGCAATGTTATGGGTGAGCACAGCGGCATAATCAAGTACACAATCGGTCAGCGCAAGGGTCTTGGCGTAGCGGCAGGTCACCCTGTATATGTTTGCAAAAAAGACCTCGAAAATAATAAAGTTATTTTAGGCTCAAACGATGACCTTATGTGTGGGTCGCTTGAAGCGGACGACTTCAACTGGATGATTGAACCGCCTGAAGCGCCGATAAAGTGCAAAGCAAAAACACGCTACAATATGCGCGAAGTTCCTTGTACCGCTGTTCGTGACGGCGACAGGGTAACTGTAACTTTTGATACTCCTGTTCGCGCTGTTACAAGCGGTCAGGCTGTCGTTTTGTATGGCGGCGACTATGTCCTCGGCGGCGGAACAATAGTTTAATACTCACTAAGTTACAAAATAATAACAACTTTTGCAAAACGGCTTTTTGGCTTTTGTTATTGAAATCAGTCACTGAATGTGGTATAGTTATATCAGAGGTGACTAACTATTAAAAGTCAAGCAAAATTTTTAGTAATTAGTAAACCGGAAGAAAGACATAACAAATAAAGCCCTAAGCAAAAGAGCAAAAAAG
>ONXZ01000146.1 GCA_900321905.1 uncultured Eubacteriales bacterium | reverse complement strand
TATTCTGGACGAGCCGTCAATTGGTCTGCACCAGCGCGATAATGAAAAACTGCTTGAAACACTGCGCCATCTGCGCGACCTCGGCAACACTCTGATTGTTGTTGAACACGATGAGGACACGATGCGCGCCGCAGACTTTCTTGTTGACATTGGTCCGGGCGCCGGCATACACGGTGGCGAACTTGTTGCAGCAGGCACGCCTGAGGAAGTTATTGCAAACGAAAATTCAATCACGGGTCAGTACCTTTCGGGCAAACGTTCAATCCCTGTGCCGACAAAAAGGCGCAGCGGCAACGGCAAAAAACTCACCGTTTTCGGTGCGGCTGAAAACAATCTTAAAAACATTGACGTTGAGTTTCCGCTCGGCAAATTTATTGCAGTTACAGGCGTTTCAGGTTCAGGCAAGAGTTCGCTTGTTAACGAAATCCTGTACAAAAATCTCGCAAACAAACTAAACCGCGCAAAAAAACACACGGGCAAATTCTCATCAATGAAAGGCATTGACGCGCTCGACAAAGTCATCGACATTGACCAGTCACCTATTGGCAGAACACCGCGTTCAAACCCTGCGACATACACAGGCGTTTTTAACGATATCCGCGACCTTTACGCGTCCACAAGCGACGCAAAGAAAAAAGGATTTAAGGCAAACCGTTTTTCATTCAACGTCAAGGGCGGCAGGTGCGAAGCATGTCAGGGCGACGGTATCGTTAAGATTGAAATGCACTTTCTTGCCGACGTTTACGTGCCTTGTGAAGTTTGCTCCGGCAGGCGCTACAACCGTGAAACGCTTGACGTGAAGTTCAAGGGCAAAAGCATTTACGATGTGCTTGAAATGACTGTTGACGAAGCAGTAGAATTCTTTGAAACACAGCCGAAAATCGCAAAGAAACTGCGCACGCTCGCAGATGTCGGACTCGGTTATGTTAAACTCGGTCAGCCTGCGACAACGCTTTCGGGCGGCGAGGCTCAGCGCGTAAAACTCGCGACCGAACTTGCAAAACGCTCGACAGGCAGGACAATCTATATCCTTGACGAGCCGACAACAGGTCTGCACACGGCGGACGTTTCAAAACTCCTTGACGTGCTGTCGCAACTTGTTGACAGCGGTAACACCGTTGTTGTAATTGAGCATAACCTCGATGTTATCAAGACTGCCGACCACATCATTGACCTCGGTCCTGAGGGCGGCAAAGGCGGCGGCAAAATCGTTGCGCAAGGAACTCCCGAGGAAGTTGCGAAGGTTAAGAAATCATACACTGGTCAGTACCTTGCTAAAATATTGTAAAAATTATTGATTTAATAATATTAATTTGTTATAATATATAATCATTTTTTGGAGATAGCCTATGAAAAGAACTGTTAAAAAAGCAATATGCGTTATGCTTACTGTTGTGCTTATGGCAACAGTTCTTTCGGCTTGCTCAGGCGGCAAAGATTTTATAGATTTTATCTATCCGTTTTCCGCTGATGTAAACAGTTACGACCCGCAGGTTGCAAGCACGAGCGACGAGTTTTTGATTATTGAAAACACGTTTGAGGGTCTTATCCGCATGGACGACGAGGGCAAAGTGAGAAAAGGCGTTGCCGACAGTTGGAACATCAGCAAGGACGGCTTGACATACACCTTTAAAATCAAGCGCGGTATGAAATGGAACATCGATACCGACAAATACACCGAGGGCGACGACAAAGGCAAGTTCAAGGATGAGCGGCTTGAAATGCTCGGCAAGAGGTTTAACCCCGACATCACGGCACATGATTTTGTTTTTGCACTGCAAAGAGCGGCTTCACCTGAAACACAGTGTCCGCTGTTCTCGTCAATTTCCGCAATAAAAAACGCAAACAAAGTTTACAGCGGCAAACTTGACAAATCAAAACTCGGCGTTACAGCGGTTGACAACTACACGCTTAAAATTGAACTTGAGTACCCTGACAGCGCATTTATGGAAACTCTCACAAGCGCTGTTGCAATGCCATGCAACGAGGAATTTTTTAACGCTACAAAAGGCAGATACGGACTGATGACAAAGTACACGCTGTTCAACGGTCAGTTTTATCTGAGTCAGATTCTTGAATCATCGTACCTGCTCAAGAATAACGAACTTTACCGAGGTGATTTTCCTGCAAAGGCGAGTGAACTTACGCTAAAAATCACCGACCCCGAAGATGATGATACGGTTAAAAACCTGCTTTCAGGCTACTATGATGTTGCGTTTGTCAAAGGCAGCGAAAGTGAGAGAATACTAAAGAACAAAGACCTCACCACAAAGCCGTATAATGACACAACATGGGCTATGAGATTTAATACAAACAGCCTTGTTTTTTCATCAAAAAATATGCGCAAGGCGTTATGCCTCGTATTTGAAAAGTTTAACGATTCAGAGTATGAATATCTCAGCGACGCAAAGGCGTTTATACCGTCATCGTGCAAAATCGGCGCCAACAACGCCCTTCAAGCCATAGGCTCAACAGTCTATCAGCAAAACATTGACGAGAGCGTTAAACTCTGGAAAGAGGAACTTAAAAACTACGACCTCACCGATATTGAGGTTACAATCATTACAACCAAAGAACTTGAAAACGCACTGAAAGAAACTTTGCAGGGAGTGCAAAGCGGTATCGGTTCAGTTGTCAGAAATGCCGACGACGAAAAACTTTCGTTTGTGCTTAAAATTAAAACTATGACTGAGTCTGAAATGGAAAGCGCTATCCTAAAAGGCGACTACGACATTGCGTTTTATCCTTACAGGGCGACTTCCGATTCGGCAATCGCGTTTTTGCGCTCGGCGGTTTCAAAGGGTGGCGGATTTGACAAAGACAAGGTCGAAAAAGCGCTCACTCAGGCTGAAAAAGCGTCCGACATCAAAACAAAGAGCGAGAACATACGCAAGGCTGAAGCGGAGATAATTGACTCATACTCGCTGTACCCTATGATTTACGAAACGGGTTATTACACTGAGGCAAAGAGCGTAAGCGGAGTTGAGTTCCATATGGGAAGCGGCAGAATAAGTTTTGTAAATGCAACGAGGGACGACTGATGAACAGCCGCAAAAAACTTGCAATTTTGTTTTGGATTCTTACTGCAATCTGCTTTGTCGTAATATTTATATTTTCGTCTGACACCGCTGACGAATCATCAAGAAAAAGCGGATACATTCTGCAGTTTATCATTGACATTTTCGGCGATAACACCGCTACTGATTTTATAGTTCGCAAAAGCGCTCACTTTCTTGAATTCACAGGCACTGCCCTGCTGATGAGCGCCGCGTTTTACTATACTCTCGGCAAAAACAAAATACACCTGCCGATAATTTTCACCTCGCTTTACGCAGTTACTGACGAGGTGCATCAGATTTTTGTTGACGGCAGGTCGTGCGAACTGCGCGACTGGGCGATTGACACGCTCGGCGCGGCGCTCGGTGCAATCACCTTTATGGTGATTTTCACTATTATCATTAAAGCAAAAGAATTCCGTAAAAGGGGGAAGAATAAATGAATGTACTTGTATTTGATACGGAAGAGCAGATTGGCATTGCCGCAGGCTACTATATGTGCGGTCAGGTGCTGCAAAAACCTGATTCCGTGCTTGGTCTTGCAACAGGATCTACGCCGCTGAAGGCGTACAAACATATGGTCAGCCTTTATGAGCAGGGCGCAGTTGATTTTTCAAGAGTAACTACGTTTAACCTTGACGAATACTGCAATCTCAATGTTAAGGATAAAAACTCTTATCACACTTTTATGTATCAAAATCTGTTTGACCACATCAACATTCCTGATGAAAACATCAATTTCCTCAACGGTAACGCTTATAATCTGGATCTTGAGTGCGAAAACTATGAGAAAAAAATCAAAGACGCCGGCGGTATTGATATCCAACTTCTCGGCATTGGCTCAAACGGTCACATTGCCTTTAACGAGCCTGCAGACGCCTTTCAGCGCTGGAGCCACGTTGTAGCGCTTAAAGACTCAACAATCAAAGATAACTCAAGATTTTTCGATTCAATCGACGAGGTGCCAACTCACGCCGTAACAATGGGAATCGGCTCAATTATGCAGGCAAAGCGCATACTGATTATTGCGCTTGGCGAACACAAGGCAAAGGCAATCAAGCAACTTATTGACGGCAACGTAACGCCTGAATGCCCCGCGTCCGTGCTGCAGTTTCACACTGATGTTACGCTTATGCTTGACCGCGGCGCTGCGTCACTGCTTTAGAGGTGTTATATGAAAAACAAAAACGAAATTGTTGCAATAGCAATAATGCTGATAATCTGCCTGATGTTTGCGGCGTGCGCACAAAAGGTTGAGGATAAACTCACCGATAAGGCTACCGACCCTTCCCTGCTGACAAGCGAAAAAACCGACAGCGGTTTTGTTGACAGCAAACAAACTACTGCAAAAACAGGCAAACCCATCAGCGCAAAAGAGGCTGAAAAGAAACTTAAAGCATTTTACGGCTCGCTATACAAAGTTGAAAAAACTGACGACGAGCATTATATTATCAAAGACAACAACGGCAAAGAATACGCCAAAATCAAGGCT
>ONXZ01000144.1 GCA_900321905.1 uncultured Eubacteriales bacterium | reverse complement strand
TAGCGTTGTCAAATTCTTCTATCTCACGCTTAGGCACTTCGCGCCTGTTCATACAAACAGCACGATAGTCACAAAACTCGCACGTTCTGTCATGCTTTTTGCCGTTAACAGGGTTTTGTGTAATTTTGCCGCTATGCAAAGAAGCACCCATCTGCGATATAAGCGACTCAATTTTATTTGCGATTATGCCAAGTTCTTCAAGAGTAACAACATTGCCGCTAAAACCTTTTTTCTCGCTGTATTTAACAGGGATATACCTGCCTTCAAGGTCATGTTCCATATGCTTTGCGATGTCGTGCTCAGCGTCGTTCAGCACAACGCCTCTCATTTTAAACCGCTTGTTTTCCTCTTTTTCAACAGCATCGCTATCGCCCGCGCGGTCAACAAGAAATACAGGACGTGCCGAGTGCATATAAAGCACGCCGCTCGATATTCCGCTGTACTCACTGTCGCTTTGAGCGAGGGTGAAAAGGTAAATAAACATCTGTAAATTAAGTCCGTAGAGAATATCGGAGAGTGAAAACTCTTTGTTACCCGACTTATAGTCAACAACTCGGATATACTGTTTACCGTTTTCCTCATACACATCAACGCGGTCAACTGCACCTTTAATCTTGATACTTCCGCCACCTTCAATGGGAATTTGGGCAGACTTAACAGACTCGCCGTCACTGCCATCGCCGATGGTAAGTTCAAACGCCTTTGCCTCGAAATCAGAGTGGCTGAACTCGTCACGAAGGCGCAAAACAACTGCGACAAGCATTTTTGACAGGCGCATAAACTGATATTTAAAACGTGGAGTAAACTTTTCCGAGTCGCCCATTTTGGTTTTGAGAAACGAGTCAAGATGCGAATTGACGCTGATTGTTATAGCCTCGTCTGACATTTCTGTGAGGCCCTTGCTGCCGTTTTCCTTGATAATCTGCTCAAGTACATAGTGGATAACAGTACCTGTTTGCATTGGGTCCATTTCTGCACGATGAAGCGGACGAGCGCCAAGACCGAACTTGCAGAAGTAGCGGAAGGCGCAGTTAAAATAATCCTCTATCCTCGACGCGGAAAGGTACATATTCTTTTTAAAAAGTACAGTAGCAAGTGCGGTATTTTCAATATTGATTTCATTGTTTTCGTTAAGACCGCAAACGGCTTTCAGGCGTGTTTTATAATCATCATCGCTGTCAAAGTAATCTTTGAGAGAAGCCACAAAAACATCGTCTGCGGCAAAAGACTCTGCAAGCAGTTCAAATGCGTTATCCTTACTCTCAATCTTATCAAGTGTAATTTCGTCTGAATAATCATTAACCTTCAAGTTAGGATAGATTGACTGAACGCCGCGAACGATAGAGGATTCCGTACCCGTGCCAAGACCGTCGCGGTAAGAAATATACAGTTTTTCGCTCGCTGAAGATACTGCCATATAAGCAAAATACTTTTCCTGTGCGTTGAGTATTTCGCCATATGAATAGAGTTTAAAGTCATTATTAATCAGCGTTACCCTGTCGGTTTCAGAAAGCAAACCGGCTGAGGTAACTGCCTGCGGAAACTCGCCTTCATTAGCGCCGGCAACAAAGACAGCACGAGGATTGTCGCAGCGGATTCTGTCAGCAGAGCCGATTTGAACATTGTCAAGTCCTGTCGGAATTGTGCCTAAATCCTCGTTTTCAATCATCAGGTGGAAAAGTTTATAAAAATCCCTTAGCGACATAGGCGTATCCTCACCGACAGTGGCGAGTTTATCAAGGATTTCCATTAGCAAATCCCATATTTTGCCCTGCTCCTCCGCAAGAGCAGACTTGCCGCTATTATCAAGAGAAACAGCGAGATCTTTGAGCCTTTCGTCTGCTTTAAAATCAGTTATTGCATAGTAAAGAGCCTTGCATATATCGCGGCAGTTTGCGCCTTTTGCACGCTTTGCAAATTGGCTGATAACGCCAATTATGTAAGAACGGCTTTTATTTATCTTCTCGAGTTCTGCTATATCGCTGTCGCTCTTACTTTCAGCAAAACCGCGAGGACTTTCCGTAAACTCGTTTTTCCATTGTGAACCGTTGATGTTCCAGACAAAAGCGTAATTTTCAAGCGCGCTGATATCGTCAGGCGCAAGCGCAGTAAGTCCGGTTTTCAGAAGCGAAAATATGTCGTCGCTTCGATATGAATATATAACTGAACGCAGCAGGAAGTTGACAAGCATCATAAGCGGTTGGGAAGAAATATCCTGCCGCTCATCGTTAAAGTACGGAATATTAAACTTGTCAAAAGCAAACTTCAGTTCCTTTTGATACATATCAAGATCGCGGCAAATAACCGTTATATCCCCGGCGCGCCAGCCGCTTCGCAGAAGTTTTGAAATCTGCGCAGCGATATCATCGCACTCATCGGTGATGTTTTTTGCCCTGTAAATTCGTATATCATCAGGTGTTTCGTCAAAAGCAGTTGCGATATTTGAAAAAGCGAACTTTTCCACAGACTTCAGCGCATCTGATTTTGCACGTTTGTTTTCGTCAAGAACAATCGGCGGCAATAATTCAGAATTAATCTTTTTGTTAACGCCTTTGAGTATATCAATATTTGAGTTGACATATGAGAATAAATCAAATCTGTCAGTATTATTGAACGAGTCGGTGCAAAATGTGATATACACCTTTTTTGCCTGTTTTAAAATAACCTCGATGATTTTATACTCCTGCGCTACAAAGCCTGAAAAACCGTCAATGAACACTGTTTTGCCTACAAAATAATCAAGGTTCAGAAGTTTATTATAAAGGCGAGTGAGTTCATTTTCGCTGTCGTAGTATTCGCCCTCAATGAGAGCGTCATACGCGCCGATAACCGATGCGATATCGCGCAGTTTAAGGGATAGTATCTCTTTATCCGTATTATCAGCGGCGTCAAGTATATCATCAATTGAAACACGGCAGGACTTCATCTCGTCATAGATTTTAAGCACACTGTTGATAAACGAATTTGACGTGATATTCCTGTTAAAAAGCCTTAGCGAATCCTGCACAGTTTCAATGGCGCGCTTCATCATAACCGCCCTTGCACCTTTTGTAAGCACAGGGAGTTCATCACCGCCGTATTTGCTGCTGATTTCCACCCCAAGGCGCGAAAAAGAAAAACTGTCTACACAGCCTACTTTATCTTCTTTGAGGTCTGTCAGAAGTCTGCGCTCGGACACAAAGGAAAACTGCTCAGGTACAAGCAGTAAAATGTCCTTTTCGCCGCTTTCAACAAGTGATTTAATCTTTGAAAACACGTATTCAGTTTTGCCGTAACCTGCTCTGCCGAGTATAAGTTGTAGCATTATATCACCTATTCGGGTTTAATAAGTCCTTCGTGCATCATACGCTCGTGCGCTTCAATCAAAAATTCATACATAGGACGAGCGATATCAAATGCGAGTTTCATTTCATTAATAAGTTCAGGAGTGTTCATACCCTCAATATCGTAATTTGTATATGAAAAGCCGAAATTCTTTGCAAGCAAGAACGGTTTGAGTTCTTCGGGTGCGTCAGGATATTTTTCTTTCTTGTACACATCATAAGCGCTGAACTCAAAACCGGCGTCCGCACACGCTTTGACAGCCTGCATAAAGCGTTTTGGCTGCTCCATAATCATCTCATGCACTACTCTGAAATGAGCGGCGCGCCAGGTCCAGAACGCAAGTCCGTAGCCAAATGACTGCGGATAGAATTCAAAATAATAAAACGGCGCTTCCGGATATTCCTTTTTATAACGTCTGAAAAACACCCACATATTTTCGCGGTATTTGATTTTTGAGCGGTTGCCGCGAGTGTCCCTGTGAATTCGCGAAACAGCGCGCACAGGGTCAAGATACATTTTTTCGTCAATATCATAAAGCAAGTCAGATAAATCAAGCACCATCTTGCGAAGCGGTACTGTAATACCCTGCTTCAATTCTTCTTTATGTTCCTCATAAAACGGCTTTGAATCGTTAAAACGGTTGAGGCAAAGCAGTTCTATTGCTTCGGGCGTAATGCCCTGAAAATTGTAATCATTCATTATTCTTCAGTAGTCCTTTATTCAGCATTTGCTGTGCCGCAAGTTTGGCGCAGATTTTTGCAGAGTGGAAGTTGAGCCCGCCCTGAATCCAGGCATAGTACGGCTCACGGATTGGTGCGTCTGCAGAAAGTTCGATTGATGAGCCGAGCGTAAAAGCGCCGGCAGCCATAACAACTTTGCTGTCATAGCCGGGCATATCCCAAGGCTCAGGCAGAACAAAACTGTCAATCGGACTTCCGCTTTGTATACCCTGGCAGAAAGCGACAAGGCTCTCCTCGTTTTCAAGGCCGAGCGACTGGACTATATCAGCGCGTTTGTCGTTGTATTTCGGCGTAACATCGTAGCCGAAAACAGAGAACAGCGCAGAGATATAAACCGCGCTTTTGAGCGCTTCGCCAACAGTATGAGGAGCATAAAACAGACCCATAAACAGTTCCCTGTGTCACTTCTGCCGGCAATATATCCGCCTGTTGTAGCAATTCCGCCGCCTGCGTTTTTAATCATAGATCCTGCAATGAGGTCAGCGCCGACTTCAAGCGGCTCACGCTTTTCAACAAATTCGCCGTAGCAGTTATCAACCATAACTATTACGTTAGGGTTTTTATCATTTGCTATTTTTACAATCTCGCCGATTTCATCTACCGTGAGGGAGGGGCGGAGTTCGTATCCCCTGCTACGCTGAATGTAAACCATAGTGGTGCTGTCGTTAACAGCATCTTTGATACCGTCAAGGTCAGGTCGCTCATCTTTAAGGGCAACTTCGCTGTAATTCACGCCGAAGTCTTTGAGAGAGCCCATTCCCTCACCACTGATGCCGATAACACCGTGAATTGTATCGTAAGGAGTACCTGTTACGCACAGCATATTATCACCGGGTCGAAGCACGCCAAACAAAGCAGTTGCAAGCGTATGAGTACCGCAAACAAAGTTGTGGCGCACAAGGGCGTCCTCCGCGCATAGCACCTGCGCCCATACTTTATCAAGTGTTTCACGTCCGCGGTCACCGTAGCCGTAACCTGTTGAAGTGGTAAAATGCGTTTCCGATATACCGTTATCAATAAACGCTTTTTGCACTTTTAGTTGGTTAAATTCCGTTATTTCATCAATTTCAGCAAACTGCGCTTTACACATATCAAGTGCTTTTTGCGAGGCTGATTCAATTCTTTCATCTATATTAAAAAATGGCGTCATCTGTAAATTCTCCATCTTCCGTTATCAACAAAACCAAGTCGCTTGTAAAAGTCTTCGTTCATTCCATCGTCACGCATAAGGTGAACTCTGCCGCTTACATCGTTGCAAATTGCGCTGACGAGTGCAGAGCCGTAACCCATACCGCGAAACTCCACACCGCACCTGACAGCCGTAATAATTGCATGACCGTCAATGATAGCAGACAAAATACCTGAAGCGATTATGTCCTCGCCCATACAGAGTGTGTACGCCTTTGCTGTGCCGTGACGAACACGGTGACTGATATCAACATACCAACTTTTGAAGTCCATAGTGTTGTAATCAACAAAGTTGAACAAATCCATAAGTTTAGGGTACTCGTCAACAGTAACACCAACAAGTGAGTAGTCCATTTTGGCGTCGCTGTACATAACAACGCCTTCGTCATACCGTGAGCCGAGAATGAAATTGTCGCTGCAGGTGATTGAAGTATAGCCTGTAACGCAAAAGAAATGGACCAACTCATCGCTGTCGGCATCATCGGTGATGCTCAGAGTAAAGTCGCCGTCAAGTTTTGACATTATGGCGGTGATTTTTCCATCAACGACCTGTTTAAAATATGTAGCAAACTGATACTTGCAGCCATAGGACTTTAAGAGCGACAGTATTCTGACAGAAAATATGTCGCGTGAGTCCCAGGTTTCAAACTCAGTTTCATCTGTAATTCTTTCAATCATAAATCTTTGTTAGTAACGCTTTCAGTAGTTTTCTTGTGCTGTCAATATCTTCAAGTTTAACAACGCTTGCGGCAGAGTGAATATATCTGCACGGCAAAGAAACAGCCATAACACGGCTACCTGCACCGCTGCGCTGAATTGCGCCTGCGTCGTTGCCGCCTGCAATTGCGGTTTTAGTCTGCACAGGGATACCGTTTTCCTTTGCAGTGGTCATTGCAAGGTTGTAAAGTTCTTTATCATAAATAGTGCTTCTGTCCATAAAGGAAACTACAGCGCCGCCGCCAAGCAGACACACTCTGTCGCTGCCGCTCACGCCGTCAAAGTCGGCGGCAGTAGTTGCTTCAAGGATAACGGAAATATCGCTTTGCACAGCGTATGAAGTACAGCGCGAGCCGCGAAGCCCGACTTCCTCCTGCACGTTAAAGCAAAACGTTGTGTCATATTCAAGGTCGCTCTTTATCAATTCAATCATAAGCATACAACCAATGCGGTCATCGAGCGCCTTCGACTTAACAAAACCGTCGCCAAACTCATAATATTCACTGACAAAATACGCAAAGTCACCGAGAGAAACGTATTTAAGCGCTTCGTCTTTATCTTTTGCGCCGATATCAATAAGCAGTTTATCAAACTTTGGCTCTTTGTCGCTCTCGTCCTTTTCAAGCAAATGAGCCGCCTTGTCGCCTATAACGCCTTTAACGCCGTTGTCACCGATAGCAACTACTCTGTCAAGGCAAACGCTGCTGTCAATGCCGCCGACTGTAGAAAATCGCAGATAACCCTCGTCAGTAACGTCTGTAATAATGAAACCTACTTCGTCCATATGCGCATTAAAACACACAGACTTTTCAGGTGATTTTTTGCCTTTTTTGAATGCGATTATCGAGCCGAGCGCGTCAACTTTATATTCGCAGTAATCTTTAATCTGAGAGATGATATAGTCGCGTACTCTGCCCTCATCGCCCGATGTACCGTTAATTAAACACAATTCTTTAAGCACACTGT
>ONXZ01000127.1 GCA_900321905.1 uncultured Eubacteriales bacterium | reverse complement strand
TGCGGCAGAAAAAGCCCTGTTCAGTTCAGAACTGAACAGGGCTTTCCTAATTAATTCATTTATACTTTTTTATTGTCCACTTTTACTTGACAATTTCAACTTGGCAGCCTTAAAACTTGAAGTTATATTTCTTCGCAGTAGTCGAAAATTTCAACAGGTAAATCTTCCTTATCACAACTGATTGTGAAAACGAAGTCTACGTCTGAAGATTCGCTGAGATTTGAAAGCATCTCAAAGAACTGAGGAAGTTCGCCATAATCTCTGCCGACAATCTTGAATGTAGCGTCGATAAGAATGTCAGTTACATCGTAGTTACCTGCACATATACCTGCGAGGAAGCCATAGAAAGCCTTGTGACCTCTGATAGCATATGTATCGGTTTCCAAAAGGCGTGCTCTTGAAGATACGTCATAAGTGAGTTTTGGTTCATTTTCGATACAAACAACGTTACCGTCTGAATTCTCAACGCAGTTGTTAACCAACTCAATTAATCTTTTGGTCTTTCCGGCGCCTTTATTACCGATAATAAGTTTTATCATTATTAATTCCTCCTAAATGGATCTTTACTATTTCACTTATATACTATCATAAACCGAGTCTGTTTTCAAGAGTTTTCTTCTCACTTTCGTAACCCGGTTTGCCGAGGAGTGCAAACATGTTCTTTTTATAACTCTCTACACCCGGCTGATTGAACGGATTTACGCCAAGAATATAACCCGAAATAGCGCAAGCCTTTTCAAAGAAATAAATGAGATAACCAAGGTTTTCCTCGTCAATTTTTTCAACTTCAATAATGAGGTTGCCTACTCCTCCGTCTGTGTGTGCGAGAAGTGTGCCGAGTCTTGCCTTGTCGTTAACAAAACTCATTTTTCTGCCTGCAAGGTAGTTGAGTCCGTCGTCATCGTTTGCCTGTGCCTTGATTACGTAATCACTCTGAGGCGTCTTGATGTTAACTACGGTTTCAAACATAGTGTTTGCGCCTGACTCCTGAATGAACTGACCAAGTGAGTGAAGGTCGGTAGAAAATACACAGGCAACCGGGAAAAGACCCTTGCCGTCCTTACCTTCGCTCTCGCCGAAAAGTTGCTTGAGCCACTCGTTAAACATAGCCATACTCGGCTCATATGAAACAAAACATTCCATTTTTTTGCCAACGTTATAAAAACAGTTTCTTAAAGCGGCATACTTAAGACAGTCGTTTTCGTTAATATCTTCGCTTGTGAGTTCGTTTTGCGCTTTTCTTGCGCCTGCCATAAGTGCGTCAATATCAATGCCTGCAACAGCAATAGGAAGTAGTCCTACAGCAGTAAGCACAGAATATCTGCCACCGACATCGTCAGGCACAACAAATGTTTCATAACCCTCTTCATCTGCAAGCGCTTTAAGGGTGCCTATTTTCTTATCAGTTGTGCAGAAAATGCGTTTTTTGGCTTCATCAGCAGAATAACGGGTGTTTACAATGTCTCTGAAAACTCTGAACGCGATAGCTGGCTCAGTAGTTGTTCCGCTCTTTGAAACAACGTTAACGCAGATATCTTTGCCCTCGCAAATTGAAACAACCTCGTTAAGTTCCTGCGGTGAAATTGAGTTGCCGATATAGAAAATCTGCGGTGTGTCTTTGGCAAGTAAATTGTAGTTTGACGATTTAATCGCTTCAATAACTGCTCTTGCTCCGAGATACGAGCCGCCAATACCGATTACAATAAGAACATCCGCATTGTTTCTGATATAATCAGCAGCCGTTTTAATACGCACAAATTCGTCTTTATCATAGTCAGTCGGAAGAGTAACCCAGCCAAGTTTGTCGTTACCTTCACCGGTACCGTTCATCAGTGTGCGCATTGCGTCTACCGCCTTTGGCGCAATGGCTGCTACATCGTTTGATGAAACAATACTTTCAGAATATTTTGTGTTAAGTTTAATCATTTTTAAACCTCTTTTTCCGAGCGTTGCTCTGAAATTTTTAAATATGATACTACAATTCGACTAAAAAAGCAACATATATTTATATTTTTGTTAAAATATCACTAAATATAGAGGCAAGTTCTATTTTGTCCACATTTTCAGGCGCAACAAGCGCAATTTCTCCTATTTTTGCTTTGTCGCTCATAACGCTGATTTTACCGAGATTGTCGCCTTTTTTTACAGGCGCGGTCACCTTGTCGGCAACGGTATATTTGTAGTTTATATTTTGACTTCCTTTTTTAACAAGAAACTTGTCTGACGAAGCGGCAACCGGCTTTAAAGATTTTACCTTGCCGCCTTTAACCTTAACGGTACTAATTTTCTTTTTGTCAATATTCGGTTTAATGATTTCACACTCAGCAAATCCTTTATCAAGCAGTTTTGCCGCAGTTTCAAACCTGTCCTCGCTCGTGTCGCTGCCAAGTACAACAGCAACTAAGTTCATACCGTCACGCCTTGCAGTTGCGCTGACGCAAAATCCCGCATTAGAAGTTGTACCCGTTTTAAGTCCTGTTATACCGTTATAAGTGTTTACAAGTTTATTAGTATTATTAAGTTCGGTTTTGCCGCCGCGCAGAGAGTCGAGCCATACAGTCGAGTATTTTTCAATTTCTTTGTGCTTCATAACCTCACGGGATATAAGCGCAAGGTCGTATGCACAGGAATAGTGGTTAGTCGCAGTATCGTCAAGACCGTTACAGTTTTCAAAATTCGTGTCACTGCAGCCGAGTTCTTTTGCTCTCTCGTTCATCATTTTGACAAATCCCGACGATGAGCCGCCAACATATTCTCCAAGCGCTGTACAGGCGTCGTTTGCACTTGCAATTACTACTGCTTTGAGCAGTTCGTCAACAGTCATAACTTCGCCCTGTTCAAGCCAGATTTGCGAGCCGCCCATTTCTACCGCATTTGCAGAAGTGGTCACTTTGTCATCAAGTTTTATTTTGCCGCCGTCAAGTGCTTCAAGCACAAGAAGTATTGTCATAATCTTTGTGACAGACGCCGGCGACAGATGTTCTTTTTCATTTTTTTGGTAAATCACATCGCCTGTATCCATACACATCAAAACGGCAGATTTTGCCTTGACTTCATCTTCTTGCTTTGCAAATGCGCAAAACGGTGTAAGCGTTAATATAACGGATAAAAATAGTGCAATAATAGTTTTTTTCATAATCATCACCAGTTATTTATATTCATTTGATGTTGTATTAATTCAACTAATTTGGTATAATACAGTAAATCACAAGCGAGGTATAATATGAAAGCGGCATTTTACACACTTGGCTGCAAAGTCAATCAGTATGAAACTGAATATATGGCGGAAGTTCTGTCAAAAGCAGGTTTTGAGATAGTGTCACCAAACGAAGAAGCGGACTACTATATAATCAATTCCTGCACCGTTACTGCAACCGCAGACCAAAAGACGCGGCAAAATGTACGTAAGTTCAAACGCAAGCACCCTGACTCGGTAGTAATACTGACAGGCTGTATGCCGCAGGCGTTCCCTGAGCAGGCACAGGAACTTAAACAAGCCGATATTGTGCTGACAAACAAGAGTAATGATGAAATACTTGACCTCATCAATAAGCACAGCACCAGTCACAACAGAATAGTAAGGATTGACAAACACCAGAAAGGCGACAAGTTTAAAGACTGCAATATCGCCCATTTTTCAGAGCGTATACGCGCGTTTGTTAAAATTGAGGACGGCTGCGACCGCTTTTGTTCATACTGTATTATACCTACATCGCGCGGCAGAGTTCGCTCAAAGTCGCTTGAAAGCCTGAAAAGCGAGGTTAAAACACTCGGTGAAAACGGAATAAAAGAAATAGTGCTTGTCGGCATTAACCTGTCAGCATACGGTAAAGACTGTGATTTCAATCTTGTTGACGCAGTTCGCATTTGTGCTGACGATGACAACATTCTGCGTGTGAGGCTCGGCTCGCTCGAACCTGACCATATCACAGATGATGTTATTGAAGGACTTGCCAAAATTGAAAAGTTCTGCTCGCAGTTTCATATTTCACTACAGAGCGGATGCAACAGAACGCTAAAAAATATGAACAGACACTACACCGCTGACGAGTACCGTATACTTTGCAATAAACTTAACGATACTTTTGACGACTGCACGCTGACTACAGATGTTATGGTTGGCTTTCACGATGAAACCGAGGAAGATTTTGCCGACTCGCTTGAATTTGTAAGGTCAATCGGTTTTCAGAAAATACACACCTTCCCCTACTCAGAGCGAAAAGGCACGGTTGCTTCAAAGCGCGGCGACAATGTGCCAAAGCATATTAAAGAAAAACGCGCTGAAACGATGATTAGCCTTGCAGATAAAATACGTTTTGACTACCTTAAAACGCTAATCGGCAAAGAAGTTTCCGTGCTGTTTGAAAATATGGTTGCACCAGGCGTTTTTCAAGGATACACAAAAAACTATATCCCGGTCAGACTGCAAAGCGAAAATGATATAATCGGCAAAGAAATCTGTGTTACAGTTAAAAGTGTTGATATAGAAAATGACTGTGTTATTTCATCACTTTAAGCATATTTTCAACTTCTGCTTTGCACTTGGCGTCGGACAGCGAACTGTATGAAAATATGTAAAATCCTTTTACTTCATCAAGTTTTGACAGGTAAGTTATCTGCCGAGAGATTATATTATCATTATTTACAAACTCATTAATAATGCTTTTATCTTCCTGAGCAGCATACTTGTCAGGCTTGCCGGATTTGTAAAGCGGCAGGCCGACATATAAATCTATATTCGTAAACGAAATCCACTTTTTTACGGTGAACATAAACGGCTGATACACATTGCGAAAGCCAAAATAAACCTGAGGGCAAATATAGCAAAACGGACTTTACTATCTGCTGATTTTACGGTGCTGTATACAGTCTTTACCATATCACTGACCTTGTCACGCCTAAAGTCGGCAAGGCTGCTTTTGCCGCCGTTTTTCAAGTATGATTTATATTCAGTTTCATCTATCTTTTTGTCAGTTGACGGATAAAAATAATCGTCAAAATGAACGGCTGAAACATCATAGTTTTCTACTATTTCACGCACGCCGTCTGCAATCAGATTTGTAACATCATCGCTTGCAGGATTGAAGTAAATTCCACTACTACATAAATAAACATTGCTCTTTTTGTCTTTGTTTTTATACCACTTAAAAGCAACGCTTTTATTGCTGAGTGTACTAATGTCCTTTTTGACGCTTACACGGTAAGGGTTAACCCATGCTTCAATTTGCAAGTCATACTTATTAGCGGTTTCGCACATAATCAAAAGCGGGTCGTAAGAAAGACTGTCACCCTGTTTTTTAACTGCATACTCGCTTGTCGGAAAGTACGAAGAGCGATAAAATGCGTCTGCATAAGGTCTGACCTGAACGGTAACGGTGTTAAAACCCATATCGCTGACTCTTTTAAATGCAGCGTCAATACTACTGCTGAACTCTTCCTCACTCTTGTCTTTAATCATTGCGGATAGTTCATAATACGTAAACCAAACATCCCTGACATAGTTTGTTTTATCTGCTGAAGCAATTTCGCTTATGCTTTCATCAGGTGTCAGCGTGGCGCTATGCGAGCAGGAACACAAAACCAACGTTAATAATAATGGCAAAATAATTATTTTTTTAATCTTGAACACAACCTTAAAGTGTAGTATCATATTTATGAGGTGTAATTATGGAATACAGAATCGGCAACGACAAAAAAATAAAGTCAAGCGGTGAAACGACCGAACTCACCTGCCCAAATTGCAATAACAAAGTAAAAATGGCACTTTTTTCTAACGGAGAAAAGCGTATTCAATCTGACTTCCCATTTGTAAAAAACGGTAATGTTTACTTTCTTGTCTGTCCGTCGTGCGCGTCAGTCTTTGGCGTGGACGAAACTAAAGCCAAAACATTCAAAAAAGGCGAAAAACTGTCTATCGGCAACTTCGACTTTAAAGAACTTGACAAGTTTGAAGTATAATATTATATGAGGTAAGCGTATGAAAAAATTACTTATAATTCTAACAGCGGTTGTTCTTTGCCTTACGTTTTTTGCAGGTTGCGGCAAAGATAGCAAGACTGACGACGGCTCTACTACCGCAGTTGAAACAACAACTGTTGCAAAAAATTCTGACAGCGTTATTGAGCCAGGACGTCTTAGAGGCGATACTTATGTTAATAAATCACTCGGGTTCAGGGTTTATGTACCATCAGGATACAACCGCCAGGATTTCGGCGACATTGTATTGACCCCCGATTCAACAGATGTCCCGACATACGAATACTATATTGCTAAAGACACAGACGGAAAAAGTAAAAAGCGTAAAGCAATGTATATCACCGTAGAGGACACAAAACTCACAACTACTTCAGACTGGGTTAAGAAAAACAGTAAATCTGACGAAAACAAAACTTGTAAGATTGAAAAGTCAAAAGTCATTGGTGAAAAAGAGTTTGAGGCGGTTTCTGTTAAAGACATCAAAAATAAGAAAAATAAAGTAATTTTTGCTTTTGTTGATAAAGGCAGAATTGCAAAGATAACCTTTGAAAACTTTAGTTACAATGACGCAATAGAGTTTATATCAGATAACTTTGAGGCATAAATTAAGAGGACTGCTCGGCAGTCCTCTTATTTCATTAATTCTTTTAGTTTTAACAGAATAGCACGCTCTTTGCGTGATACCTGCACTTGCGATATGCCAAGATTGGCAGCAGTTTCAGACTGAGTTTTACCCTCAAAATAGCGTAGTCTGATTATCGTCTGTTCTTCAGAACACAGTTTTGCCATAGCCTCGCTTATACTCAGGCTGTCAAACAGTTTATCAGTGTCATCAACAGGAATATCGGCTTCTTCGCTGTTTTCATCTGTAATAACGCTGAGTGAACGCACAGGCTCCATAACTTCAAGGATTTCGTTCATTT
>ONXZ01000081.1 GCA_900321905.1 uncultured Eubacteriales bacterium | reverse complement strand
AACTCAAAAGGAACGAGGGCCTCTCTGCAAAGCAAAAGACTCTCGGTCAACTTATCGTGACCCTCGGCTTTGTCCCAACGCTGTGGATTTCGCACAACACGGTGTGGTATATGCCTTTTATCGGCACGGTTGATTTTAGCAAAAATGTGTTCACAGGCATCGTTTTCTGGGTGCTTTCAATATTCATTGTTTACGGCGGTGTGAACTCCGTTAACCTAACGGACGGTATTGACGGACTCTGCTCAAGCGTTACAGCAACGGTTGCGGTTACGTTTATAATCGCTGCAGGCTTTTTGAAGTTTGCAGGTCTCGGAGTGCTTGCGGGCGCGCTGCTCGGCGGTGTTTGCGGCTTCCTCTGCTGGAACTGGAACCCTGCAAAAACCTTTATGGGCGACACAGGCTCGCTCTTCCTCGGCGGTATGGTAGTCGGTCTCGGCTACGCAATCAAATGCCCGCTGCTTCTGCTGTTTATCGGCATTATCTATGTTTGCGAAACTATGAGCGATATCATCCAGATTGGCTATTTCAAACTCACTCACGGCAAGAGAGTTTTCAAAATGGCGCCTATCCACCACCACTTCGAGATGTGCGGCTGGAAGGAAAAGAAAATCTGCGTTGTGTTCTCGCTTGTTAATATTGTAGGCTGCGCAGTCGCGCTGACGTTAATGTACTTTGGCAACCGTTAGAGGTTGCCAGTTAGCAGTTAGCAGTTACCAGTTACCAGTTGAAGGTTGGTCGCTTCGCTCCGATTTTATTTCGGGACGCCGGGGTCGTCGTCCCCTACAGTTGTGCGCCATTTGTAGGGAGCGATGAGATTCCCCTGTGAGGGGAAATGTCACCGCAGGTGACAAAAGGGTGAGGCGCCCGCTCCAAGGGCACATCGCTCCGCAATATAACGGGTGAGGGCGAAGCCCTCCCGAAATTCTCCATTCTCCATTCTCAATTCTCAATTCTAACGAAAGGGTGTGAAAATATGTCGGACTACTTAGAACCTCCGCGCAGGTACAGGCAAGATGACGAAACACCTCGCCGCGGCACACAGCGCGAGGATAGGCAGTCGCCACGCCGCAGCAACGTGGTTCAGCACGGCGGCACAAAAATCAATAAGGCAGATATTTTCACGCTTGGCGGTATGGATATACCGTTTTTTGCAATAACTATCGCACTGCTCACAATCGGGCTTGTTATGCTGTTTTCCGCGTCATATCCGTACGCACTGCAAAACGAGGACAGTTCATATTACTTTTTCAGCCGTCAGTTAGTGTTTGCGATTGCAGGCTTCATCGTAATGCTTGCGGTGTCAAAACTCAACTACAAACTGCTTAAAGTTATCGTCACTCCGCTGACAGCAGTAACGCTGCTGCTCCTTGCGGTAGTGCTTGTTTACCACACGGATAACGGCGATTTCAAGCGTTGGATTCCGATTGGTCCGCTGACGCTGCAGCCGTCCGATATCGCAAAGTTTGCGGTTATTGTGCTGATGGCATACTACGTCAGCAAAAACGCAAAGCGTATGAATAACCTGATTTACGGCACGGTTGTTCCTATTTTAATTCTCGGCGTGTTCTGCGGTCTTATCTACCTTGAACATCACCTGTCCTGCACAATTCTTGTGTTCTGTATCGGCGCGGTTATTATGTTCTGCGGCGGTTCTGACTGGCGAATTTTCGCCCTCGGCGTCGGCGTGATGGCGGCAGTTGTCGTGGTTGTTGTACTAAATCCCGAGGTGCTTATGAACTACGCGGGCGACAGAATCAAGGCGTGGCTCGACAAGGGCTTCGACCCTCGCGGACTCCGCTGGCAGACAAACAACTCGCTTTACGCAATCGGCTCGGGCGGATTTTTCGGCACGGGTCTTGGCAACTCAAAGCAAAAATTCCTCTACGTTTCAGAGCCGCAAAACGACTTTATCTTCGCCATTGTGTGCGAGGAACTCGGCTTTATCGGCGCAGGCATTATCATTGCGCTGTTTGCGGCAATGTTTATAAGGGGCATACAGATTGCGCTTCGCACCGACGACAAGTTCGGCGCGCTGCTCGTAATCGGCATAGTGTCGCAGGTTGCGGTGCAGACCGTATTTAACATTATGGTTGTAACCGACACAATCCCCAACACGGGCATAGCCTTGCCGTTCTTCTCCTACGGCGGCACGGCGATACTTATGCTGCTGTTCGAGATGGGCGTTGTGCTGTCGGTTTCAAGAAAATCAAATCAGAAGAAAGTTTAAGAATGTAGAATTGAGAGTTGAGAATTGAGAATTGAGAATTAATGGCGGCACAGCCGCACCAGATTATAATGGGTGAGGGAGATTCCCCTATTAGGGGAAATGTCTGCAAGGCAGACAAAAGGGTCTGGAGCCCGCTCCAAGGGAAGCCCTCCCGAAATTCTCCATTCTACATTCTCCATTCTCAATTACAAAGGATTAATTATGAAGTATCTATTCGCAACAGGCGGTACGGCAGGTCACATCAACCCTGCCCTTGCAACCGCTTCATACATCAGAGAAGTTAAACCCGAGTCAGAGATTATGTTCATCGGTACGGCTGACCATATGGAGTCGCGCCTTGTTCCCGAAGCGGGTTTTGATTTTAAAACTATCGACATTCAGGGTTTTCGCCGCTCGCTTTCACCAAAGGCGATTGTGCGCAATATCAACACGGTTATCAAACTTTTGAAGTCCGAGCGTGACTGCAAAAAAATTCTGCAGGATTTTGCACCCGATGTTGTAATCGGCTTTGGCGGCTACGTTTCAGGCCCCGTGCTTGACGAGGCTGTTAAACTCGGCATACCTTGCTGTATCCACGAGCAAAACGCTTTTCCGGGCATAACTAACAAGCAACTTGCCAAAAAAGTTGACCGCGTTATGCTCACTGTCGAGGACGCAAAAAAGCACCTCGAACCAAAGAACGAGCCTGTTGTAACAGGACTTCCCGTGCGCGGTGAAATACTCGGCAAGAGCAGGGAGGAAGCACGGAGAGAACTCAACATTCCCGACGATAAAAAACTTGTGCTGTCCTTCGGCGGCTCGCTCGGCGCGGCGCCGCTTAACGAAGCAATGCTGCCTATACTTATTAAACACGCCGAGGACGAGAGCGTGTACCACATTCACTCTGTCGGCACAAACGGCAGGGATTACCTGGACAAGTTCCGCGAGGCAGGCTTTGAGGAAGCAGGCGATGACGTGCTTAAAAAAGGCACGGTTGAAGTTCGCCTTTACATAAGCGATATGGACAGATGTATGGCTGCGGCTAACCTTGTTATCGGCAGGGCAGGCGCTTCGTCGCTGTCTGAGATTGAGGCAATGGGCAAGGCGTCAATACTCATTCCGTCGCCCTATGTTGCCGAAAATCACCAGTTCCACAACGCAATGGCGCTTGTTAACCGCAACGCCGCAAGAATTATTGAGGAAAAAGACCTCACAGGCGACTCGCTCGGCACGGAGATTGACGAACTCCTTGCCGACGATAACTTGCTGTTTGAGATAGAGAAAAACGCAAAAGATATGGCAATCCTCGACTCGCGCGAAAGAATAGCAGAAATCATTTTCTCACTTGCAAAATAATTGTAGGGGTCGACGACCTCGGCGACCCGTTAATTGCTTGAGCACAGCGTTTCGCAAGACTCAAGGGGATAGACTCAAGACTCAAGGGAATGGGAGGGCTTCGCCCTCACCCAATTATAATTGCCGTGCGCAGCACCCGACACCTTGAGCCTTACGTGCGCAGCACGTTCCTTATGAGCGTAGCGAATTCCTTGAGTCTGTACTCGCACGGCGAGCACCATAAATTCATCATTCATAATTCATAACTCATCATTGAATTAACACATTTCGCCCTCATTTCATAGTATGACCTTGAAATGAAGGTGAATTTATGCAGTACATAGAAATTAACGGCGGCAGAAAACTTGACGGAAAAATATCTGTTCAGGGCGCAAAGAACAGCGCGCTGCCAATACTTGCAGGTGCGGTTCTGATTGACGGCGAGAGCGAACTGCATAACTGCCCGCTCCTCAGCGACGTTGATGTGTGCCTGCAAATTATCCATGGTCTCGGCGGAACGACGAGCCGTGAAAAAAGCATTATTACCGTAGACAGCAGAGAACTCTGCGGCTGCGATATTCCGCAAAGTCTTATGGCTGAAATGCGCTCGTCAATTATCTTCCTCGGCTCGGTTGCCGCGCGGTGCGGCAGAGCGTGTATGTATCTTCCGGGCGGCTGTCAAATCGGCGCGCGTCCTATTGATTTGCACCTTAAAGCACTGCAAAAACTCGGCTACAAAATCACGTTTGACGGCAGCAATATCTGCTGTGAGCGTGCAGGGGCAAGCGGAGGAGTGGTTGAACTCGCGTTTCCGAGCGTCGGCGCAACTGAAAACACTATACTTGCCTCCGTCCTGCTTGACGGCACAACCACAATCATTAACGCAGCAATGGAGCCTGAAATCGCTGACCTTGCTGATTTTCTCAACAAAGCAGGGGCAAAAATCAGCGGCGCAGGTACTTCGCGTATTGTGATTGAGGGCGTAAAGTCTTTGCACTCAGTGGCTTACTCGGTTATGCCTGACAGAATTGCCGCGTCTACTTATATGGCTGCAGTCGCAGCAAGCGGCGGCACGGTTTGCCTGAGCGGTGCAAAAGCAGAGCATATTTTGTCCGTTATGGGTGTTATCAACAAAATGGGCGGCGGGATTAAGTCAAAGGGCGATGAAATTACTGTCACTTTCACTGACCGTCCGCAGGCTGTAAAAAGTATCACTACAGGCGTGTATCCTGCTTTTCCAACCGATTCGCAGGCGCCGATTATGGCTTCGCTCTGCACAGCAAACGGCGCTTCGGTCATTAACGAAACTATATTTGAAAACAGACTGCGCCATGTTCCCGAACTCAGGCGTTTTGGTGCGGATATCATATCAAGCGGCAATACTGCCCGAATAATCGGAGTTGAAAAACTCCACGGCGCAGACGTAACTTGCACCGACCTTCGCGGCGGCGCGGCGCTGATTGTTGCGGCGCTCGGCGCACAGGGCAAATCGCGTATATATAAAATCAGTCATATCGACAGGGGATATGAAAACGCAGAACGTCAGTTTGCCGCGCTCGGCGCTGACATTCGGAGATTAGATGATGAAAAAGAACAACAACCAAAAAAAGAATAACCCCCGCACACCGCGTCCGCGTGAGGACGAACTGCGAAGTCTTGACAGTCAACTCGGCTCTTTCGGCATTGAGCCACCAAAGGTTTACCGCCGTCAGGAACAGCAGGGCAGAACGCCTGCAAAACAGCCGGCAAACCGCCGTGCGTCAGGCGCAAGGCAAAATCCTCCGCGCACTCCGCAGGAGAGGGTTAAACAGCAAAATCAGAAACGCCGCCTTAAAAAGAAATTCAGGCGCGCACTCACTGCGATAACGCTTGTAATGCTCGTTATCGTGGTGCTGGTAACGCTCAGCCTTACGGTGCTGTTTAAGATTGACACTGTTAAAATCACGGGCAACGAAAAGTATTCGGCAAAGCAGATTACCGCCGTGCTGCCTATTGAAAAGGGCAACAACCTCTTTACCTGCGACACCAAAGGCGCTAAGAAAAAACTTGAACTCAACCTGCCGTATATCTACAATGCAGATATCACACGCAAGTTCCCGTCAACAATTAATGTCGCGATTACCGAAACTAAAACAATCTACCGCATAAAAAATCCCGACAAGTCGTACACTCTGCTTGACGACAACTTCAAGGTGCTTGAGGAGCACGCTGCAAAAGCCCCCTCGGGCAGTGTTGAGATTAAAAAGGCGGTTGTTGACAAAGCGACGGCAGGAACTACTGTTGAACTCAGCAACAAAAAGACTCTTGATTACCTTAAACGTATCTGCCAAACCATCAACGCAGTTAATATGAAAAAGGTCACCGCTATATATTCTAAAGATATTAATAACAATTATATTGTTTACGACAACAGAATAACCATAAAACTCGGAGCAATCGACAAGGCGGAGCAAAAACTCTATTCTGCCCTTGCTGCAATAGATAAACTTGAAAAGACTAACCCTGCGGCACACGGTGAAATAACGGCTACATCTGACAAGCAAATCTACTTTACAGAGAAATAAACGCCGATTCTGTGTAAAGGTAATCAACTTTACAAAAATTGAGTTTTATGCAAAATAACTAAACGAAATCTAAAACAAAGGGCAAAGTTTGTAAAACTTATCAGGAATATTTTTTAAAAAGTATTGCAAACAGGTTACAAAACTGTTACAATAGCATTTGTAACGGTGACTGAACTCGGATTTCACCAAGCAAGAATAATAAATTAAGGAGAATTAAAAATGGGCAGATACGAAATTGATACAGACGATAACAAGGTTGTACAGATTAAAGTTGTCGGTGTCGGCGGCGGCGGCGGAAACGCTGTTAACAGAATGGTCAGAGCCAACATCAAAGACGTAGAATTTGTTGCAATCAATTCAGATAAACCTGCACTTGCAAAGTCAGCAGCAACTC
>ONXZ01000246.1 GCA_900321905.1 uncultured Eubacteriales bacterium | reverse complement strand
ATTAACGCCAGACCTCGTAAAGTTTTAAATTTTCATTCTGCCCAGGAATTATGGGACTTTGAACTCTCTAAGTGTTGCACTTAGTTTGACAAATCACTTACCTACAATCAAACATCGGCTGATTAAAAAACTGAAGGCATCCACCCTCCTTATGGAGTGGACGCCTTGCGAGCATTTTTAACGCAGTTATTGTGAAAATCTGCCGATTTAAACCGTGTTATTCTTTTAAGCCTTTTGGCTCTAATCATCTTCGCCGTCGATTTGCACAATCTCTTGACCGTCATCAATCAGCACATATTTAATGTTGTTATCAATGGCGAAGTTGTGTGCATAACTGTTTTTATAAACGTGCATTGTCAGGCGAGTTCTGTAAAATGCTGAAGTTCCGATTGAGGTCAGACTCTTCGGGCAGTAAACGTCACGCAGTTTTGTTGAGTACAAACCGTATGTGCCTATTTTTGTAAGCGATGTCGGCAAATGAACTTCTGTAATAATTGTGCTCATAAACGCCGTGTCGTCAATAACCTGCGTGCCTTCGTTAAATGTCACCTTTTCAATGTGGCAGCCGCGGAACGCACCTTCAGGGATAACTATAACTTTGCCGCTTATTTCAACCTCAGTCAACTTGTGGCAGTATGCAAAACTGTAATTATCAACTTCTGTAATGTACAGTTTGCCAAAGTCAATCTTGTTGCAGTAAGCAAACGCGTTGTCGCCTGCAGATGTGAGTTTGCTCGGCGTTTCGGTGAATTCGGCATTTTTGCAGTTATAAAATGCAAAGTCGTCTGCTTTTTTGAGTTCGTCGGTGCCGCTCACTTTTACAAGCGAGTTACATTCGGAAAAAGCGTTTTTGCCGACTGTTTCGGCACCTCGGAGGTTCACATTAGCCAAATCCGCACAGTTTTCACAAAGTGACTCAGGCACTTCGCTGATGTTTTCACTCAGCAAAATCTCCGTTATGCCGCTGTTTTTGTAAACCGCTGTGCCGAAATAACTCAAATCATTGCTAAATACAGGATGTCTTAAATTTATATCGTTTTCAAATGCTGACGAGCCAATATATTTTGCCCTCGGTGTGTAGCAGATTTCAAGATTTTCACAGCCTTTAAATGCGCTGTCAAATATCTTTTCTGCATTTTCTGCGGTTACGGTTTCAATATCCTTGCCGCTGAATACGCCTGCACCGATTGCAAATACAGGGTGTCTGTCAAGTTCATCAATGTCAATATTCTTTTCGTTACCCTTGTATTTTGTGATGTATACGCCGTTTTTCGTTAGCATATAATCGTAAAGGTCGTTTTCACAAACCTCTGCGCCGCGTGTGTCCTCGTCAGGACGAACCGTGATGTCGATAGTCACAACGCAGGTTTTGTAGATAATTCTTAGTGTATAGTCTGCGGTAACGTTCATATTAACGCTCTTTGTGTAATTAGTATCGCTGAGCGCAACCGCCTTTTTAGAGCCGTCAGAGTAGTTTGCAGTTAGCGACAAACCGTTATACGACAGTTCCTCGCCATAGACATAATCAACTTTGAACGTGTCGTCATAGTCCGCTTCAAGCGAAGTCAGTACAACATCGTCCTCGCGCCTGGTAGTCGGCTCAACAACAGGCTTTACAGTTGTTGGCTCAGGCTTCCTTTTAGTTGTGGTTTCGTCGCCGTCATCAACACCGTCAAACTGTTCAATGGCAGGTTTTGTCGTTTCGTCATCGTCGTCATCAATTCCGTTAAGTTGCTCAATGTGATGTGTAGTTACTTCGTCATCATCGTCAATGCCGTTTAACTGATGTACCTGTGGTTTTGTGACAGGCTCTGCAAACTTCCTGACCTCTTTAATCTCAACTTCCTGACTTGGAGCAGTAGTAGTTTCCTCTGTAGTTAACTCGTTTTCAACTGTCAGGATTTCTTCAGCGTCATCTGCAATCAGCCCCCACTCAACAAGTTTGCCGTGCAGGTTGTTGCCAACTTCTGCAATAATGTTTGTGCCTGTAATCATTTCTATCGCAGCATTTGCTGTGTATGTTGTTGACGCAAGGAGCGCTGCAACAAGCGCCGCTCTTGCAAAAACATTCATACTCTTAAAGTTTATCTTCTTTTGCGGCTGAATTCTGTGTAAGTATTCCTTAGGTGCACCCATAGGAATCATAATCGCAAAGTTATTATCCTTTTCGCCTTCAAGTTCAATCAGTGCATTAACGCACTCATCAACTAAAGCAGTATCCATCTGGCTTACATCTTTTGAAAGTTCACGGTCTAT
>ONXZ01000143.1 GCA_900321905.1 uncultured Eubacteriales bacterium | reverse complement strand
TGTGCTTAAAAAATATAATCTGCAAACTGCTGATACAAACACGCTGTCTGATATTATCACCGCTATGAACGCGGATAAAAAGCGCACTTCAAACTCAATTAAATTTGTGTTTATCAGCAAGATTGGAAGCGGCTTTATTAATCCGATTGAAAATAAAAATATACCTGCTTTTTTCGGAGTGTAGTATGAGTGTTGTAAAAATTGAAAACTCAATACTCCGCGGCAGAGTGACTGTACCTGCGTCAAAATCCGTTGCACACAGAGCGATGATTTGCTCGTTTTTAGCAGGCGGTGGAGATGTAAGTCCGCTTGTCAGTTCAAAGGATATGCAGGCAACAGCACAGGCTATTGGTTCACTTAAAAACGGCGGCGATGTCTGCGACTGTATTGAGTCGGGCTCAACGCTCAGGTTTATGATTCCCGTTGCGGCGGCGCTCGGCAAAACTGTAACTTTTGTCGGCAGCGGCAAACTTCCAAATCGCCCTATTGGCGACTATTTAAGGCTCTTGCCGCAGCACGGCGTAACGTGTGAGAGCGAAGGCGGACTGCCGCTTAAAATCAGCGGCAAACTCACCGCAGGAACTTTTGAGATTGCAGGCAATGTGAGTTCGCAGTACATAACCGGTTTAATGCTTGCGCTTCCTGTGCTTGACGGCGACAGCGAAATTGTGCTGACTACACCGCTTCAAAGCAAGCCGTATGTTGATATGACTGTTGACGTTTTAAAGCGCTACGGCGTTGATGTTGCTGAAACTGAACGCGGATATTTTGTCAGAGGCAACCAGCGTTTTACCGTGCAGGATTTCATGGTTGAAGGCGACTGGTCACAAGCGGCGTTTTTCCTTGCGGCAGGCGCGATTGGCGGAGATGTTACGGTTGACGGACTGAATATTGGCAGCACTCAGGGCGACAAGAGAATTGTTGAAGTTATTGAAAAGTTCGGCGCAAATGTTACGGTGACAAAAAACTCTGTCCACGCTGAAAAGTCTGCGCTTTGCGGCATTACGCTTGACGCTGTTGATATACCTGATATGGTGCCGACTGTTGCGGTGCTTGCGGCTTTTGCCAGCGGTACAACCGTTATAAAAGGCGCAGAGCGTTTGAGATATAAAGAGAGCGACCGAATTGAAAGTGCGGTCGCGAACCTGAAGAAAATGGGCGTCGATGTTACTGAAACGCCTGACGGTATGATTATTAGCGGCGGCACTGTACACGGCGCTGACATTGACGGCTACAACGACCACCGCATTGTTATGGCGTTTTCCGTAGCAGGTCTGTTTGCTGACGGTGTTACAACTATCACCGACTGCGAGAGCATAAACAAATCATACCCTGATTTTTTTGAAGATTATAACAGGATTGGAGGTAAAGCAAATGTCATCAGTAATCGGTAAAAACATAAGACTTTCCGTCTTTGGCGAAAGTCACGGCGAGGCAATCGGCTGTGTTATTGACGGTCTGCCGAGCGGTATAAAACTTGATATGGACTTTATTAATGCCGAGATGGCACGCCGCGCACCCGGCAGGCACAAAACCTCTACTCCAAGGAAGGAAGCGGACTCACCGCACATTCTGTCAGGCGTTTTAAACGGCGTCACAACAGGCGCGCCGCTTGCTATGATGATTGAAAATACTAATACAAAAAGCGGTGACTACAAGGATATTTTAACTGTTCCGCGTCCGTCGCACAGCGATTATCCTGCTTACGTTAAATTTGGCGGCAATAACGATATACGCGGAGGCGGTCACTTCAGCGCAAGGCTGACTGCACCGCTTGTGTTTGCAGGCGCGATTGCAAAGCAGATTCTTGCAGACAAAGGCATAACCATCGGCACGCATATTTTGCAAGTCGGCAGCGTATGCGATACTCCGTTTGACAAAATCGCAGTCACGGCTGATGAACTCACTGCGCTTTCAAAAAAGCAGTTTGCTGTCGTTGACAGCGCGGCTGAAGATAAAATGTGTGCTGAGATTGAAAAATATAAAAAAGACTTAAACAGTGTTGGCGGCATTATTGAATGTGCCGCAGTCGGACTTGAAGTCGGACTTGGCGGCAATATATTCGACACTGTCGAGGGCAGGTTGTCACAGATTTTATTCGGTATTCCTGCCGTAAAGGGTGTTCAGTTCGGACTCGGTTTCGGATTTGCCGCGTCGGGTGCAAAAGACGTTAACGACGGTTATGAAATCAAAGACGGCAAGGTTGCGCTTACTTCAAACAACAACGGCGGAGTTCTCGGCGGTATGACAAACGGCGCACCGCTTGTGCTGTCGGTTGCAATCAAACCGACCCCGTCAATAGCGGCACCGCAAAACAGCGTTAACCTGCAAACAATGCAAAATACCACGCTTGAAATTAAAGGCAGGCACGACCCTTGTATTCTTCCACGTGCAGTGCCTGTTGTTGAAAGTGCGGTTGCGCTTGGTATTTTAGATATAATAATGGAATAAAATATTAAGGATAAACAATTAATGGATTTACTTGAACTCAGAAATCAGATTGACGAAATTGACAGTCAACTGATTCCGCTTTTGATGAAAAGAATGGACATCGCAAAAGATGTTGCCGCATACAAAATAGAACACGGTATACCCGTTCTCAATGCACAGCGCGAGCAGGAGATACTTGACAATGTTGCAAAAGAGTGCGGCGAGCAGGGCGATGCGATAAAAACAATATTTTCCGCGACGATGGACGCGTCACGCGCGATTCAGCACAAACTTATCGGCGGCGGAAGCGAACTGCGCAGCCTTGTTGAAAATGCGCTCAAGGAGGAAAAACTGACTACTGACGGTATGTCGATTGCGTGTCAGGGTGTTGAGGGCGCATACAGCGGTATTGCAGGCGAAACATTGTTTCCGAATACAGAAATCAAGTTTTACAAACAGTTTGAAAATGTGTTTGAGGCGGTCAACAAGGGCAAGGCAAAGTTTGGCATTATCCCTGTTGAAAATTCAACTGCAGGCTCCGTTCACGAATCTTACGACCTTATTATGAAGTACCGCTTCTTTGTAGTCGGAGCGTGTGATTTAAGGATTGAACACTGCCTTTGCGCTAAAGAAGGCACTAAGTTTGAAAAGATAGACGAAGTTTATTCGCATCCTCAGGCGCTAAGTCAATGCAACATTTTTCTCAAAAGTTTTGACTTTACGGGCGTTACATACACAAATACCGCTGCAGCGGCAAAGTATGTGGCTGAAAGTAAAAAGAACAACATCGGCGCAATATGTTCTGTCAGCGCGGCTAAAAAGTACGGACTTAAAATCCTGCGCCGCGGAATACAGAACATTGCGCACAATACCACAAGGTTTATTGTAATTTCTAAAGAACTTGTTATTGATAACAGCGCGGACAAAATTTCGCTGATTTTTTCTGCGCCGCATACAACGGGTTCACTTTACAGGGTACTTGGCAGGTTTTCAATGACGGGACTCAACCTCACAAAACTTGAGTCAAGGCCTATGGCAAACGGCAAGTTTGACTACTATTTTTATGCCGACGTGCTCGGCAGTGTATACGATAGCGAAACTCTTGATTTGCTGTGTGCGCTGTCCGACGAACTCGAGGAATTTACCTTCCTCGGTAACTATCACGAAATAGAGGATTAGATTTATGCAACGGACTAAACGTCACCGCACAAATTTCATATCTGCTATTATCGCTCTTGTCACAATGGCGCTTCTTGTGGCGCTGGTGATTATGCTGATTAACCACACAACGCTTGAAATGCGTTTTAACACCATAATCAACTGGCTTGAAAAGATAGACAGGGCGGTTACAAATCTCGATACAGAGAGGGAGATACTCATTTGTATATTTGCGCTGTACATTGCAAAATGTCAGTTGCCGCTGCCGATGAGTTTTCTCTGTGCTATCTCGGGCGCGGTGTTTCCGCTTGACAGGGCGCTGCTGATTAATGTGGTTTGCACGCTTTTTTTCTTCCTCGTTAAATATTTTGAGGGCGAGTTCATCGGCGGCGGCTGGGCAGGTATGATACTCAACATCAAAAAAATGCACTTTATACGCGACTGGATTCAGTTCAAGGGCAACGGCAATCCGTACTTTTTATCGGTAACAAGGCTGATTCCTGCAATTCCGCTTGGTATGGTGTCAAAGTATTACGGCTCAATGCACTATGATTTGATCTATTATATGTTGCTGAGTCTGCTCGGCTACGCGCCAAGACTTTATATTTACACAAAACTCGGCGCGGCGTTTACAAACCCGTTTTCAGTACAGTTTATCACGCTGCTGATAATACTTGTGGCGTTTACAGGTATTTCAAGTCTGATATTTAACATTTTCTACGGCGTTAAATCAAATCAGATGACGCAAACCCTGCTGATATATTCTCAAAAAGAAAAATATAAAATTGTGTTTTAGGAGATAAAATTATGAAGGTTAATGAATTAATCACTGCTATCGAGCAAGGACAGTTTGACAGCAACCTCAAAGCCGTTTATGTAACGGACGCGTTTGTAGCAGAGCAGAAACCGCGCTACACTCAGACGCTGAAAGAGTTCGGCGAACTCTTTGGCTTTGACAGGGAAGTCAGCATTATGTCAGCACCCGGCAGAACAGAGATCTGCGGCAACCACACAGACCATAATAACGGCAAGGTGCTCGCTGCTTCTA
>ONXZ01000249.1 GCA_900321905.1 uncultured Eubacteriales bacterium | reverse complement strand
ATCGCTCATTTTAAAACTTCATCAAATTCTGTAGCGTCGGGCAAAGCGCCCGACATTATTTTCTGCTTCATCTTTTTCGGTCGGGTGTGGAAACCCGACCCTACAATCGCACTTTTTAACATTCATCAAATCATGTAATTAACGCTGTTCCTGCAAAACGGCTGTATCTATTAAAAATTATTAAAACTCTACTTACGGTAGATATAAAATAATTGACATATAAATCCAACTGATTTATAATTAAAACGAATTTATTTGCAAATGAGGGATTGCATGAAAAACTCATATAAAAAAATAATCTCGGTTGTTTTGACGATAATTATTTTGCTCACCGCTGCGCCGATGAGCGGATTCGTCGGGCTTAAATTAAACCTCGACTGGCTCGATTTTTCCACAAAATCCTCCGCCCTCGCCGCCACCGGTCAATGCGGTGATAATGTATTTTGGACTTTTGATGAGTCTACCGGTACGTTAACAATCAGCGGTACTGGGGATATGTATAATTATGATTGGTATAGAAGACCGTTTTATAATAACAGCAGTATAAAAAACGTTGTTATTGAATCCGGTGTAACGAGCCTCGACGATTATGCGTTTTCCTACTGCAACGGACTTACAAGCATAACGATACCGGACAGCGTGACAAGTATCGGTGAATGTGCGTTTTCAAGATGCACCGGACTTACAAGTATAACAATACCGGACAGCGTGATACGCATTGATAGTTCTGCGTTTTTTGAAGTTGCAAATATTGTTTATTATGGTACTGCAAGTGGTTCACCTTGGGGAGCAAGGTCATTAAACGGATATATAGATTACCCTTTTATTTTCTCTGATTCAACAAAAACTTTTCTATTAGGCTGCCCTTCTTCCCATAATGGTTCAATAACAATACCTGACAGTGTAACGAGTATTGGGCGTTCTACGTTTTCTGGCTGCACCGGACTTACAAGCGTAACAATACCGGACAGCGTAACGAGCATCGGCGATTTCGCGTTTTCCGGCTGCGCCGGACTTACAAGCATAACGATACCGGACAGCGTGACAAGTATCGGTGAATGTGCGTTTTCAAGCTGCACCGGACTTACAAGCGTAACGATACCTGACAGCGTAACAAGTATTGGCGACTATGCGTTTTGTGACTGCACCGGACTTACAAGCGTAACGATAGGCAGTGGTGTAACGAGTATCGGCAGTGATGTTTTCCCGGACAATGTTGTTTTAATATGTAAAAATCAGTACTCATTAGATTATGCAAAAAATGGAAACTATATGCATCTGATTTCATTTGTTCCTGAAAATGATGATCTTATCATTTCCGAAAATGTGACAAATAAACTCAGCTATACGGTTGATAAATCAACCGGAATTCTTACCATAAATTGTGACGGAGCAATGCCGTCCTTTCAGTCACAAGATGCTCCGTGGCTGCAGTATAAAAACAATATTTTAAAAGTTGTAGTTAATGAAGGCTGCACAAAGATAAGCTATAACGCTTTTAAAGATTTACGGATGTCAGATATTGAAATTCCCTCAACCGTGACGGCTATTGACAATTATGCATTCAGCAATTGTGCGCGATTAACGAGTTTTACAATCCCTGACAATGTTACAACAATCGGAGATTATGTTTTTTCTGACTGTGTAAATCTTACAAAAGTAGTTGTATCAGATAAAGCAACTACAATCGGTAGTAGTTCTTTTAAAAATTGTTTTAACCTCAAAGGTTTGACAATTCCCTGTAATTTGTATTTAAACTGTTACGACTATAATAAACGTTATAAATTTGAGAATATAACCTTCACAAAAGGCACTGGCAGAATGTATAACTATTATTCTGAATCTTCTACTCTTTGGTATTCCACCAAAAACACTGTTAAATCTATCACTTTAGAAGAAGGAATCACGAGCATAGGCAGTTATGCTTTTTATAATTGCCCAGTAAGTATTTCAATTCCTTCAACTGTTACAAGCATAGGCGATTACGCTTTTTACGGCTGTGCAGGTATGGATGACGTTGTTTTATCTGAAAACGTGCAGAGCATAGGCGCATCTTCTTTCGCAAATGTTCAAACAATAAAAGTATATAACAGAAACTGCACATTCGGCGCGGACTGTATTCCTTACAACGCTACAATCTACGGTTATGCCGGCTCTACTGCCGAAGCTTTTGCGAACGAGAACGGTTATAATTTTGAATATCTCGGCGAGGGGCATGAGCATCTTTACGATAATGATTGC
>ONXZ01000135.1 GCA_900321905.1 uncultured Eubacteriales bacterium | reverse complement strand
TGTGCAGAATTAAGTAAGCACATACGGTTACTCCCGTTACAGAGTCAGCATATCACCTGTTTCAGAGTATGCGAGAGTGCGCTGTTTATCAGCGAATAAGAGTGGTACCACGGTATTTATATCGCCTCTTAACCCTTTAGGGTTAGGAGGCTTTTTTGATTTAAAAGGGGACGATATTATGGATAATGTAGTTGAAATCCGCTGGCACGGCAGGGGCGGACAGGGCGCAAAAACTGCGGCTCTTCTGCTTGCGGACGTTGCCTTCAAAACCGGCAAGTTTGTTCAGGGCTTTCCTGAATACGGTCCGGAACGAATGGGTGCGCCTATCACCGCTTATAACCGAATAGGAGATAAGCCAATCAGAGTTCACTCTAACATCTACCACCCTGATTATGTTGTGGTTGTTGACGAGGGACTCCTTGACGTTGTTGATGTAACTGACGGTCTGTCGGAGGACGGCGCAATAGTTGTTAACACTAAAAAGTCTGTTTCTGAGATAAAAAAGCACCTCGGAGGTTATAGCGGCAAGGTGTTCACAATTGACGCTCGCAAGGTTTCAAAGCAGTGCCTTGGCAGATATTTTCCTAACACTCCAATGCTTGCGGCGATTGTCAAAGTTTCACGCGTTATGGAGGAGAATGTGTTCTTCAAAGAAATGCAGACTTCGTTTGAACATAAATTCTCATCAAAACCCGAAGTTATCGAGGGTAATATGAACGCCCTTAAAATGGCATTTGAGGAGGTGCGCGGTTAATGAAAAGCGATCTTTCAAATCTCGGTCTTGATTGCAAATGGACCGACCTTACAGAAGGTATGCAGATTTACGGCAGCAGTACGTCTGTTGATTTTAACACAGGCGAGTGGGCTTAGTTGCATCGCTGTTGTCAAAGGCACTACAGCGCGAGGACCTATTGATTATGACCACTGCAAAGGCTGCGGCATTTGCGTAAAAACCTGCCCGACGGGCGCACTTACTATGGAGGGGGTTAAGTAATGGCAAAGAAAGACAGAATGTCCGGTAACGAAGCCGTTGCCGAGGCTTTAAGACAGATTAACCCCGACGTTATGGCGGCTTTTCCTATAACGCCGTCAACGGAGATTCCGCAGTATTTTTCAAAACTTGTCGCTAACGGCAAGGTTGACAGCGAGTTCATTCCTGTAGAGAGCGAGCACTCAGCAATGTCTGCAGTTATCGGCTCTGAGTCAGCAGGCGCAAGGTCGGTTACAGCCACTTCATCAGCGGGTATGGCGCTTATGTGGGAGGAACTCTACCTCGCCGCTTCAAACCGTCTGCCAATTGTTCTGACTCTTGTTAACCGTGCGCTTTCAGGTCCTATCAATATCAACTGCGACCATTCAGATTCAATGGGAGCGCGTGATTCGGGCTGGATTCAGATTTACGCAGAGAATAATCAGGAGGTTTACGACAACCTCTGTATGGCATACAGAATCGGTGAGCATAAGGACGTAAAACTTCCTGTTATGATTTGTCAGGACGGTTTTATTACGTCGCACGCTGTTGAAAATATTACGCTTAACGAGGACGACGAAGTTAAAAACTTTGTAGGCGAATACGAACCTGAACACTCGCTTCTCGACCCTGACTGCGCAATGGCGGTTGGTCCTTACAGCGTTACAAATTACTATTTTGAGGCTAAACGCGCACAGGCAGAAGCGCTTAAAAACGCTAAGCGGGTTACACTTGACGTTGCTAAAGAATATGCAGCACTCACTGGCAGGGAATACGGACTTTTTGAAGAATACCGTATGGACGACGCCGAGTATGCTGTTGTAATCATTGGCTCTGCGGCAGGCACTACTAAAGAAGCCGTTGACAAAATGCGTGACGAGTGGGGCAAAAAAGTCGGTATGATTAAAATTCGACTGTTCCGTCCGTTTCCGGCAGATGAAATCGCAAAGGCGCTTGAAGGCGTCAAAGCAGTTGCAATTATGGACAGAACCGAGTCATATAACGATTCCTGCGGACCGCTTGGCGCAGACGTCACAACTGCGCTTTACCGTGCAAAAAGCGACTGCCTGACTGTCAATTACGTTTACGGTCTCGGCGGACGTGACGTGCGTGTTAAACATATGATTGATGTTTATGAAGAACTTGAAAAAATTGCCCAAGAGGGCAAGGTCGATAACCCATACAGATATATGGGTGTCCGTGAGTAAGGAGGGGAGAGTATGTACAATTTTAAAGAATTTGTGTCACGTGAGGACAGACTCGCCCCGGGTCACAGAATGTGTGCAGGTTGCGGCGGTACTATTGCTGTCAGGAACGTGCTGAAAGCCATTCACGAGGGCGACCACGCTGTAGTCGGCAACGCAACAGGCTGTCTTGAAGTTTCGAGTTTTATGTACCCTTATACTGCATATAAGGACTCATATATTCACAATGCGTTTGAGAATGCAGGCGCAACACTTTCGGGCGTAGAGGGTGCATACAATGCACTTAAACGCAAGGGCAAACTGAAGGATGATAACTTCAAGTTCATCACCTTTGGCGGCGACGGCGGCACATACGATATCGGTTTCCAGTCACTTTCGGGTGCAATGGAGCGTAACCACGATATGGTTTATGTCTGCTACGATAACGGCGCGTATATGAACACAGGTATTCAGCGTTCATCTGCAACGCCGATGTTTGCAGATACAACCACAACGCCTGTCGGCAGGCAGTCAGACGGTAAAATTGAATACCGCAAGGATTTGGCTGCAATTATTGCTGAACATCAGATTCCGTATGTTGCGCAGACAACGTTTGTCAAGAACTTCCGCGACCTTCACTGCAAGAGCGAGAGGGCAATTTACACAAAAGGCGCGGCATTTCTCAACATAATGGCGCCTTGTCCGCGCGGCTGGAGATATCCTACTTACGATATTATGGATATCTGCAAACTCGCTGTTGAAACCCGCTACTGGCCGCTGTTCGAGGTAGTTGACGGCAAGTGGATTCTTAACTACGAGCCGGCAAAATACGTTCCTATTGAGGAATGGCTCGTCAAGCAAGGCAGGTTCAAGCATATGTTCAAGCCGGGCAATGAGTGGATGATTGAAACTTTCCAAAAGGAAGTAGACCGCCGCTGGGATGAACTTCTCAAGCGTTGCGACGGCCACAAATTCAGTTATTAATCCAAACAGAAAATCGTAATGGGCGGATTTTTTCCGCCCATATAATTAATTTTAAAAAAAGTGTTGACATTTATGCCAACATTTGATATAATTCATTTCGTTGAGCGAGAGTGGCGGAATCGGCAGACGCGCACGTTTGAGGGGCGTGTGAGGCGACTCGTACGGGTTCAAGTCCCGTCTCTCGCACCACAGGAAAGTGGCTAAACCATTGGGTTTACGCCACTTTTTTTATTTCCAAATATCGGATTGTGGAACTTTTGTGGAACTAAATTTTAATATTGCTATTTTTTTGTGGAATTACAAGTTATAACAAGATAACAAAAAGCACTCCGTAGAGTGCTTTAATTGTGAGCCTATGGAGTGATGAATAGCATAATGCGTAGCGTTATGCTCACATCACGGAATTTGTGACGACGAAAGTCCCGTCTCTCGCACATCTACTCTGATAGATACTATGGGTTTTTCTTTTGATGCTCGAGGTGTGCCGGTTGACACGTCTCTCGCATTTTTTCGTATACCAATCTGGTGTACGGTTTTTATATATTTAAATCGCGAATTTGTTACTTATGCGAGAAAATGTCTGATTTTTTGTGCATATATACAAAAGTTCACACATTGTTAACATTCTGCTTGACTTTGACAAATGTCTATTTTATACTATAATTGTAATAAAATAGGCGTATTTTTATTTAGTTTAACTAAAAGAGTTGTATAGTGACAACATATTTTGTTTTGCCTGCCATTTGTGCGGTCAGTAAACAAAGGCAGAAATTCGGATTAATGCACCTTGGTGTGTTAATTATTTAACAATCATCGCAAAACAATATATTTCGTCACTAATACTAAAGGAGGAACTTTTATGAAATCTAAAACACGAATAGGCAAAAAAGCATTGTCCCTGTTACTATCCGTGCTTATGGTAGTAACAATGCTTCCTACATTTGCAATTACAGCAAACGCAAAGAACACAGTTCCGTCCTCACACGCATTTTTGAATAACGGAATTGATAGTGCGTTTACTAATAATGGTAGCGTTACTTGGGATAATACTGAGAAAGCTGCACGCTTTACCGGATCTAACTATCTTAGTATTAATAACTTCGATGCATTTTCAAATGTAACTTCATCTACGGGTTTCGCAGTTTCATTTGAATTTAAGAAAAATTCTTCTAATCCACATTGGGGTTTTGTTTTCGCGTTATCAGATGGTACTAATAATAATAGGTTTACTTTTAATGCCGGCAGTAACACTGATACTGAGTGGGATAGAGGACTTACTTTTGGCGTTGTTAACGGTGCTTATAACAGTTACTATTCCAACGACCTTGCAAACGGCGACCATTGCAGCACAACGGGTACTCAGTGGAAGCCTGACAACGACACTTGGTATACTGTGACGCTTTATATGGAACCAAGCGGTACGTTTGATTATTATGTCAATAATGAACTTTATGGTAAATTCCGTTCAGATTATTCTGCATCATCAAACGGTGCTATGAATAATAGTGTTTTGACAAACGCAATGAAGAATTTCACTAAGTTATATGTTGGTGCCGGTGCTACGGGTTCAGAATGTCTTAATGGTTATATTAAAAATCTACGTTTCTTTAGTTTGTCTAATGTCGCGTCAAGTGCTACAGAGTCGATGAGTTGGTACGAGTATAAAATGGCAAATGGCATATATACTAACATGAAAACGGCTTATGACGATTATTGTATTATAAGCCAAAAGTATGATGCTTATTTGTATGGTGAAGAAAGTATTGACTTTACTACTTATTCAAAGAATCTGTTTGAAAAGACCCTTGCGCTGAACGAAATTTCACTGGGCAGAGCAAGCAAAATCGCACAAGGAAATAAAACGTCAGCTTATGACAATTCATACTCCAGAAGCACATTGGTTGATGGCGATGAAATGGAAAATGTTTTATGGACGTATGGTGTAGGCGGTAATGCAGCTTATGTAACAGGTAAGACTACCACTAGTGCAGTTCAAACTCAAGTTCAAGGCGGCGTTCAATTCGGTGTAATTGTTTTTTTGAACAATGGCGATAAAATGGCTTGTCCAATAAATTGTATGCAGTATAGAAACTGGGGTACTGGCACCGGCAGAGCAAGGTACATTATGATTAGTAGTTCTGATGCATGTCGTCTTTACCATGGTTGGCATGGACCCGGTTCAAGCGCTACTTATGTTACATCTACTTCAGAAACTGGGAGGGGTTATTACAATACTTCGGAGTATGCTTTTGCGCAGCAAACAAGTAACCGCTATTATTCGAGTACACTTTATCTTGATCCTAATGCTGTTAGTGAAAATCTCTATTCAGTAACTCCTACATTTAAAATTGAGGATACTAATTCAAGATCAACAACATTTTCTAAATCTACTATCTATGCTGTAAATTATAAAAGACTAATTAATGCGTTTACCGCTTTTCATAGTAGAAATTCTGCAAAATTTAATATTGCAAATTACAAAGAGGGTGGACTGG
>ONXZ01000133.1 GCA_900321905.1 uncultured Eubacteriales bacterium | reverse complement strand
TTCCCACGCTCTGAATGAGCGTGCAGTCTTGATTCTGCCCTCTCCGGGGTCAAGGCGCAGCATAATTTCGCCAAGCGAAATCTCGTCAAATGTACATTCCTCTTTTGGACGTAAGTTAAGATTCATTTTGTATCCTCCAGTATAAATAATTGAGAATTGAGAGTTGAGAATTGAGAATTAATGGCGGGACACCCGCACCCGATTATATAATGGGTGAGGGCGAAGCCCTCCCAAAATTCTCCATTCTCCATTCTACACTCTCAATTAGAATTTAAAATATTCCATTGCATTGTCAAAGCAAATGCCCTTAATGATTTTTTCAAGCATTTCGTCATCATTAGCGTACCAGCCGTTCTCAACCCAGTCTCCGAGCAGGCGGCACATAATGCGCCTGAAATATTCGTGCCTGCCATACGAGGTGAAACTTCTGCTGTCGGTTTCCATTCCGACAAACTTGCCAAGCACACCGAGGTTGCCGAGCGACTTCATCTGAGCGGTCATACCGTCCATTGTGTCAAGGAACCACCATGCGGGACCAAACTGTATTTTGCCTGCCGCCTCGCTGCTCTGGAAGTTGCCGAGCATAGTCGCAAGTACGGTGTTGTCTTTGTCGTTGAGGTTAAACAGTATCGTTTTGGGCAGGCAGTCGCCCTCGCAAAGCCTATCAAGGAAGCGCGAAAGCGGCTTTGCGATTTCGCAGTCGCCAACGCTGTCAAAGCCTGTGTCTGCGCCGAGTTCGTTGAACATTGCCGTGTTGTTGTTTCTCATTGCGCCAATGTGAATTTCCATTGCCCAGCCGAGCTGCTTGTATTTAGCTCCGAGATAAAGCATAACGGTTGTTTTATATGCGTCAATTTCATCCTGAGTAAGCGCTTTTCCCTTGATGGCTTTATCAAACGCCTTTCCCGCGGAGGCTTCCATGTTATATGGAACATAATTGAAAGCCTGGTCGCTTACCTTGCAGCCAACGCTGTCAAAGTAGTCGGCACGTTTGCACAGCGCGTTGATAACATCGCCGGTGCATTTGATTTTGACATCTGCAGCCTTGCCAAGAGCCTCAATATATTGGGCAAAGCCTTCATTCTCAATATTAAGCGCCTTATCAGGGCGAAAAGACGGCAGCACCTTGCAGTCAAAGCCGTCAACAGCGGCGAGCTTTTTGTGATATTCAAGGTCGTCAATCGGGTCGTCAGTCGTGCAGACAACCTTTACGTTTGATTTTGTGATAAGGCTCTGCGGACGGAAGTCGCCCTCTGCAATCGCCTTGTTTGCGCGCTCGTAAATATCCTCGGCAGTTTTTCCGTTGAGCGGCGTGTCAATGCCAAAGTAGCGCTGCAGTTCAATGTGCGCCCAGTGGTAAAGCGGATTGCCAATGCACCAGCCAAGCGTTTCACCGAACTTCAAAAACTTCTCTTTCGGCGTGGCGTCGCCCGTGCAGTATTTTTCAGAAACACCGCAGGAGCGCATTGCGCGCCACTTGTAGTGGTCGCCCGACAGCCAGAGTTGCGAAATATCGCTCGGCTGCTCATTTTCGTAAATTTCTTTAGGGCTTAAGTGACAGTGGTAATCGCAAATTGGCATATTCTCCGCAAAATCGTGGAACAGATGCCTTGCGCTTTTTGTGTCAAGCAAAAAGTCCTTGTCCATAAATTTATTCATAGGTGTGCTCCTATAATTTTAGTCAGTTATATTATATACTTATAAGTTTTGTATTTCAATAGTTAATTGAACTAAAATCAAGTGCCGCAGGCACATATCGCGCACTTGTGTATATCGCACGTCGGTATATCGCTAATCCGCAGGATTAATATCGCAAGACGATTTGTCCGCCACGCTCACGCGATATTTTGCTGCGCAAAGCGATATGTTGCCCTGCAACGCGATATATTTTGCTGCGCAAAATGATAAAAGCACCCTATAGGTGCTTTTACTGCGATATTCTGAACACTGCCACGCCGTGTTTCGGTACGGTTGCAGTGATTTCGGTGCTTGAGTAGCGCTCGTCAGTCCAGAGGTCGTGAACCTCGTAGTTGCCTTTTGCTTTCTTAAAGTTCAGGTAGTCATCCTCTTTGAGCGAATCAATGCTGAACTCAACAGGGCGTTCCTTGCCCGATTTGTTGAAGAAGCAAATTGCCGTGTCGCCGTTTGCAAGCGGACGGGCAAGTATATCGAGCGCAGGGGAGCGTTTAATCCTCTTTGCAGGTTTAACAAGCGGGTCCTGGTCAATGAGTATCAGGCTCTTGTTAGTCAGCACGGACAGCAAAAATCTGCTGTTTGACGAGCCGTCGGTGAGTTTGCGCAGGTCGTTGCCAAGCACAAGCGGCGCTGCCATCATACACCACAGTGTAAAGTGTGCGCGGTTTTCGTCAGGTGTGAGTTTGCCGTTGCCGACTTCGAGCATATCGGGGTCGTTGATATGAGCAGGGGAAGCGTATTCGTAAAGGTCAACAGATTTGTTGTAAATGCCCACAATACGCAGCCAGTTTGGCGTGATATCCATTGTTGTGCGCCACATATTGCCTGCCTTGCTGCCCCAGTGCCAGGGGTGGGAGAATCCCCACTCGCAGATTGAAAATGTAATAGGTTTTTCCTCTCTGCCGCTGACTTTTGCCCACTCGCGCGAAGCATCTCTGAGCGCCATACCCATACGTTTGTACTGAATGTATGACGAGTCAGCCATAGTTACAATCGGGTTGCAGAAAACAATTTTGTTGTCGCCTGAATCAAGGCGAATGTGCAGTTGCACTTTGGCGTCGTGAGTCATTGAAAAGCCTTTTGGCATATGTACTTCATAAACTCTGCCGTTGATATGCACCTGCATATACTGCCTGCGGTGCAGGGCAATTTTATGATAGTGGATAGTCATAACGTAGTCGCCGCCGTAAGGCACGTCAACGTGGAACTGTGCAGTACCTGCGCCGTGATTGATAAATCCGATACCTTCTTTGCTCGGCAGACCGCTGCACTTAACAACCTTTGCTCTGCCTGTGTAGTGAGCCTTGTCGGGGCGCAGCCGCATTTCGCTATGCTCGCCGGGTTTGCTGATGTCCGCAAACTCAATAATCGGCGTGCTGCCGGTCAGTTTCTGATTGTGGCAGAAGTCATACTTAACATATTCAATACCCCAGGAGGCAAATGTTCTTGCGTCAAGTTCCTCGTTGCCGAGTGAAGCAGGCATGTCCTCGCAGGTGAGCGTGCCGTTTGATGAGTAAATACCGAGTTTAAGTCCGAGGGCGTTCACCTTGTCGCAAAGGGATTTAATGCCTGACGGGAACGCTTCAAGGTCAGCCTGAATTTTTCCGTCGCTGTCACGCATAGTGCTTTGCCAGCAGTCGTCAATATTAACGTATTCGTAGCCTGCGTCTGCAAGTCCGCTTTCCTTCATCGCTTTAGCGGTGTCGTAAATCGCTTCCTCGTCAATATGGTTGCGCAACAGATTCCAACTCGACCAGCCCATAATAGGTGTATCTGAAGCGCCGCTCATGTATTCAGGCTCGTTTTCTATATCCATAGTCAGCCTGCCCCTGCCGATGTGTTTTAGAGCGCAGAGTATGCACTTGCCCTGAAAAATATAGGCAATCAGCGCACCGATACCGATGAGTATAAGCAGAATAACAAAAATCGTAAGAAAAACAAAAAAACCTGTCATAAAAGTCCAATCTCCTCAAAATAAGCGAATTCACGTTTCGCCTGTGATATAGTTTCCTCTGTGCCGATGTTTTCGGTTGCAGAGAACATAAAGGCACGCCTGTGCCGTAGGTTGTAGATAATGCGCCACACCCACGCCGCAGGCAGCAGATAAGGTCTGCCGTCGATAAACGGAATATAGGGTATGTTTCGCATTTTTTCATAGGAAGGTAGCAGCAGGCGCAGACGAGTGCCGCCGCTTTTGCCGCCTGATTCCATATCCTTGCGCGTGATAACAGCCGCTTTGTTGCGGTTTATGTTGCCAAACGCGCCGTAGTCGAGCAGAAACTGCTCCGTTTTTGCAGTGTTAGCACCGTAATCTTTGCCGCAGCCAAACCACTTGTGGCAAACGGTGAGAATAACCTTTGCAAAGTCTTGCAGAGCGCACGGCTCAAGGTAGCCGAGCACCTTGTCAAGGTCGATGTCGCACGCATTCAGCATAGCGGCAAGGTCAAGCACCAACTTAACCCCCGCGCCGTAAAACCAAAAGTGGTGCGCCGTGTGCGCTATCAGATACGCAAAGTGGTAGTTGTTATCAAGCACGCCGCGCGCGCCGTCAAACTCAGCGTGCGTTATAGCGTTTTCAAACGCGGTTTCAAGGTCGTGCGTGCCGATTTTGCCGCTGATAATCTTTGTGTGCGCCTCCGTCAGCAAGCCGTCCTTTGTGTATTCATATACGTTGCCGTTGGCGTTTTTGCGCTCAAAGCCGTTTTCAGTCAGCAGTTTTCTGAACTGCGCTCTGCTGCCGGGGTCGAGCAGAATATCAACGTCGCCCATAACCCTTGCCTGAGGGGTGGGGTAGAGGTCGCGTATCGCCGCGCCTTTAAAAAAGACGTGACGTATGCCCTCGCGCTCGCACAGCGCGCCGATTTCGGCTATTATGCCGCCTTGAAAGTCGTAACGCACCACTGCTTCGTAAAAGTCGTTTTCAAACCGTTTGAGGGCGGCTTGTGGCACGGCGACTTTGTTTTCAGCCGTGTTGATAACGCAAAACAGAACTGCGCTCAGGTTGTGAGCGCTTGAAATGCTGTACAGTTTTTCATAATCCGCAGATGCGTCAAGCGCAATATTTTCGCCGTACAGAAATGCACGGCAAAGTTTAATCATATAATT
>ONXZ01000004.1 GCA_900321905.1 uncultured Eubacteriales bacterium | reverse complement strand
GAAGAGGGTACCTTTGCTGCTCTCGGTCATCAGGTCAACGACATTGACACAAACGAGATTATGCCCTTGCTTGAGGGTGAGGCGGTCAAGGCTGATATAACGCGCGTGCAAAAGGCGCAAAACGGCGTTACGGGCTCACTGTCCTGCGAGTTCAAAAACGATGTAATCGGTCAACTTCTTGATAATCGCGAGTGCGGACTTTACGGCGCATATTCAAAAATCAGCGATGTCGCTAAGCCTTACGAAGTTGCACCTCGGCAGGAGGTAGTTCGCGGCAAAGCACAGATAATCTCAACCGTAGGAGGCGGCAAGCCGCAGTTTTATGATGTGGAGATTACGCGCGTAAAATATCGCGGCGACAGCGAACAAAAGGATATCGTGCTTAAAGTTACGGACGAAAAACTGCTTAAAACGACAGGCGGAATTGTTCAGGGTATGAGCGGAAGTCCCGTGATTCAGAACGGCAAACTTGTCGGCGCGCTCACACATGTCATAATAAATCAACCGCAAAAGGGTTACGCCGTTTTTGCGGACACTATGTTAAAAGCGTCAACCTTGAGTTGACGTTTTCTACATATAGTGGCGTGAGCAACAGTTCACTCTAAATGTTGACAAAAGTTAACCTTTGTGCAAAATTAACGAATTTTTAAAAATATTTTTGTAAATTCATACGAAAAATTTTTTTGATTTTTTTTGCAAAAAACGCTTGACAACGCGCTTTTATTATAATATAATAGCCGAGCGTGTTGCGATATGTATTATTAATATAATATATATAGAGCAACACAACCAGATATGCGATGATGCCGGAGGTTGCGTCCGAAAGTGACTGATGCTTTCGATAACCCAGACGGGAATTTCGGCGGAGTATGTCCGATTTAAAACCGGGCGAAACTATTTCAAACTACTGACAGGCAGTGACTTGCGAACGCTGACCGTGCCAGACCACCGCGTCCGAATGATGTTCATTCGGTTTAATTAATAGAAACCGATGAAACACACGGCTTCGTGGGAGCTTTGTTGCACCCGAGGCCAGCGAGCCTTAAACCAAATATTTCACACATATTTCGCCGTTTTTTGTATTGACATACGAAAGTATGCCTGCAACAAAGAAACGACAAAATCTATGCAAACTATTTTGATTTAAGGTGCTTCGCAGTTTAGAGTAGTCAATTTTTTGAAAAGACAAGGCAAATCGATGCAGTTAGGCTTGCGCCTTGCAAAGCGATTTAACGAAGTATTTGCGAAAAAGTGACAGTCTAAACCTCAGCTTGACTCGGGCGCAACAAAGCCAATGTTTGGAAACTCGCACCACAAAATTTTCATGGAGGAAAATCAAATGGCAGCAAGTAAGGTAAAAATCAGAATTCGTCTTAAAGGCTACGACCACTCACTCGTAGACCAGGCGGCGGAGAAAATTGTTGAAACTGCAAAGAGAACAGGCGCACAGGTTAGCGGTCCTATCCCGCTTCCTACAGAAATCGAGAAGGTTACAATCCTTCGCGCTGTACACAAGTACAAGGACAGCCGTGAGCAGTTTGAGCAGAGAACACACAAAAGACTCATCGACATCCTCAGACCTTCAAACAAAACTGTTGAGGCTCTGACAAGTCTTGAGCTCCCGGCCGGCGTTGATATCGAAATCAAACTTTAATCGTTATCACACAAAGGCTGAGGTCATGTTGGGGCGACCCAACCAATAACCAAAGGAGGAATAAAAAATGAAGAAAGGTCTTATCGGTAAGAAAATCGGCATGACTCAGATCTTCGACGAAGCAGGCAACGCAGTTCCTGTAACAGTTGTTGAGGCTGGTCCGTGCGTAGTTACCCAGAAAAAGACAATGGAGAACGACGGCTACGAAGCAATCCAGGTTGGTTTTGGCGATGTTAAGGTTAGCAGAGTCAACAAGCCAATGAAGGGTCACTTTGACAAGGCAGACGTTGCTCCGAAGAAAACACTCAAGGAATTCAGACTTGAGAACATCTCAGACATCAATGTAGGCGACATCATCAAGGCAGACACTTTTGAGGCCGGCGAGATTGTTGACGTTAAGGGCACAAGCAAAGGTCACGGTACCGCAGGTGCAATCAAGCGTTGGAATTTCTCAAGACTCAGAATGAGCCACGGTACAGGTCCTAACCACCGTCACCAGGGTTCACTCGGTGCTTGCTCAAGTCCTTCAAGAGTATTCAAGGGCAAGAAGATGGCAGGTCACTACGGTCACGAAAACGTAACAGTTCAGAACCTCAAGGTTGTTAAGGTTGACGCAGAAAACAATCTTATCGCAATCAAGGGCGCAGTTCCCGGTCCTAAGGGCGGAATTGTTGTTATCGCTGACGCGGTTAAAGCATAACGAAAGGAGAGATAAATATGGCACAGGTTCAGGTTTTCAACCAGGAAGGCAGAAAAACTTCCAAATTAGAACTTGCTGATAGCGTATTCGGTATCACACCAAACGCAAACGCAATGCACCTTGCAGTAGTAAGTTACCTTGCAAATCAGCGCCAGGGCACACAGTCCACTCTCACTCGTTCAGAAGTAAGCGGTGGCGGCGCAAAGCCTTGGAGACAAAAGGGTACAGGTCGTGCTCGTCAGGGTTCTATCAGAAGCCCGCAGTGGACACACGGCGGTATCGCTCTTGGCCCGAAGCCAAGAAAGTATAAAGTTAACCTCAACAAAAAGGTTAAAAGACTCGCTATGAAGTCGGCTCTTTCAAGCAAAGTTGCAGCAGACGAGATGATTGTGCTCAACAAAGTTGAACTTGAAGAGATTAAAACAAAGGCTGTTGTTGAAATGCTCGGCAAAATCAAGGCAGCAAAGAAATCGCTCATCGTTACAGCAGATGTAGATGAGAAGATTTACAAGAGTGCTCGCAACATTGAGGGCGTTAAGGTTGTTACAGTAAGCACACTTTCAGTTTACGACATCCTTAACTGTGATTCATTCATCGTTCTCAAGGACGCAGCAAAGAAAATTGAGGAGGTATATGCATAATGAAAGCAGCTCAGGATATTATTCTCAAGCCAATCATCACTGAGGAATCAATGATGGGCATTTATGTTAAAAAATATACCTTCAAGGTAGCAAAAGACGCTAACAAGATTGAAATCGCTAAAGCGGTTGAGGAAGTTTTCCCTGGTACAGAGGTTGCTAAGGTTAACACAATCAATGTAAGAGGCAGAAAGCGTCGTCAGGGTTACAACGTTGGCTACACTCCGTCCTGGAAGAAGGCAATCGTAACTCTTACCGAAGATTCAAAAGAGATTGAATTCTTCGCTGATATGATGTAATCAACTATATAATAAATCATTATATAGAACGACAACTTAACATAACCGCGAATGATGAGGTATGAAGGGTGCCATCCCTTCGCAAAGTTATTCGCAATAAGGAGATTAATAATGGCAGTTAGAAATTACAAGCCGACCACTCCTTCAAGGAGAAATATGTCGGTAATCGATTATTCTTCTTTGTCAAAGGTTGCTCCGGAAAAGTCACTTCTTCAGCCACTTAACAAGAAGTCAGGACGCAACAGTTACGGAAGAATCACCGTTCGTCACAGAGGCGGCGGAAACAGAAGAAAGTACCGTATCATCGACTTTAAGAGAAACAAGTTCGATGTTCCTGCAACTGTAAAGACTATTGAGTACGACCCGAACAGATCTGCTCACATTGCTCTTATTCAGTATGAGGACGGCGTAAAAAGTTACATCACTGCACCTGAAGGCCTTAAAGTTGGCGACACAGTAGTTGCAGGTACTAATGTAGATATCGTAACAGGTAACGCACTCCCGCTTGAAAATATGCCTGTAGGTACAATCGTTCACAACGTTGAACTTTACCCCGGTAACGGCGCACAACTTGCTCGTTCAGCAGGTAACAGCGCTCAACTTATGGCTCTTGAAGGACCTTACGCACTGTTAAGACTTCCTTCAGGCGAACTTCGCAACGTACCTAAAGAGTGCATTGCAACAGTCGGCGTTGTTGGTAACGCAGACCACGCAAACGTTAAAATCGGTAAAGCAGGTAGAAAACGCAACATGGGTTGGAGACCTACAGTCCGCGGTTCTGTTATGAACCCGAATGACCACCCTCACGGTGGTGGTGAAGGTAAGTCACCTATCGGACGTCCAGGTCCTTGCACACCTTGGGGTAAACCTGCTCTTGGTTACAAGACACGTTCTAAGAAGAAAGCGTCTAACAAGATGATTGTTCGCCGCAGAAACGGCAAATAAACGGAAAGGAGAAGATTAAATGAGTAGAAGTACTAAAAAAGGCCCCTTCGTCGAAGAAAGCCTTTACAAGAAAGTAGAAGCGCTCAACGCAAAGGGCGACAAGCAAGTTATCAAGACTTGGTCAAGAAGTTCAACAATCTTCCCTGAATTCGTTGGTCACACATTTGCTGTTCACGACGGAAGAAAGCATGTTCCTGTATACGTTACAGAGGATATGGTTGGACACAAGCTCGGTGAGTTCGCACCGACAAGAACATTCAGAGGCCATGCCGGCTCAAAGACTGGTAAGTAATCGAAAGGAGAATTATTATGGAAGCAAAAGCAAAAGCAACTTATGTCCGTATGTCTCCGAGAAAGGTTCAAATCGTTCTCGACCTTATCAGAAAACAACCTGCTGACAAGGCTATGGCAATTCTCAAGTTCACACCAAAAGCCGCTTGCGAGCCTGTAATCAAGGTTCTCAAGTCAGCAATGGCAAACGCTGAGAATAACTTTAATATGGACGTAACAAGATTATATGTAGCAGAGGCACACGTTGCTCCGGGCCCGATTCTCAAGAGAATTCAGCCAAGAGCACAGGGCAGAGCCTACAGAATCAATAAGAGAACATCACACATTACCCTTGTACTCAAGGAAATGGAAGACTAAGCGAGGAGGAAAAGTTAAATGGGACAGAAATGTAATCCAACCGGTTTAAGAATCGGCGTTATCAAAAACTGGGACTCTCGCTGGTATGCTAAGAAGGGCGATTTTGCAGACCTCCTTGTTGAGGACTACAACCTTCGTAAGTACCTTCTCAAGACACTTCACAGTGCAGGTGTTCCAAAAGTAGAAATCGAAAGAGATGCTAAAAGAGTAAGAATCAACATCCACTGCGCAAAGCCGGGTATGGTTATCGGTAAGCAGGGTGCTGAAATCGAAAAACTCAAAGAAATCTGTGCAAAGAAACTCGGCAAAGACACAAGCGAGGTTTTCATCAACATCGTTGAGATTAAGAGCCCCGACCTCAATGCCACACTCGTAGCACAGTCAATCGCTCAGCAACTTGAAAGACGTGTTGCTTTCAGAAGGGCTGTTAAGGGCGCTATCAGAAACACAATGCGTCTTGGCGCACGCGGTATCAAGATTCAGGTTTCAGGACGTATCGGCGGTGCAGAAATCGCTCGTTCAGAAACTTATAAGGAAGGCACAATTCCGCTTCAGACAATCCGTGCTGACATCGACTACGGTACCTGGGAAGCCGCTACAACATACGGCAGAATCGGTATCAAAGTATGGATTTACCAGGGCGAGGTGCTTCGCGAGTCAAGAAATAACAACCGCAGAAGAAGCGACAATCGCAGAAGAAACAATAATCGCAAGGAAGGGGGAAATAAATAATGCTCTTACCTAAGCGTGTAAAACACAGAAAGCAGCACAGAGGTCGTATGACAGGTGTTGCATCAAGAGGTAACAAGGTAACATACGGTGAGTACGGTCTTGCTACAACAGAGCCTGCTTGGATTACAGCAGCACAGATTGAAGCAGCCCGTGTCGCTATGACCCGTTACACAAAGCGTGGCGGTCAGGTATGGATTAAGATTTTCCCTGATAAGCCGATTACAGCAAGACCTGCCGATACTCGTATGGGTAAAGGTAAAGGTAATGTTGACTACTGGGTAGCAGTTGTTAAGCCGGGCAGAGCTATGTTTGAACTCGGTGGCGTTAACGAGGATATTGCTCGTGAGGCTATGCGTCTGGCAGCAAACAAACTCCCGGTTAAGTGCAAGTTTGTTAAGAAAGAAGAAGAGGGAGGCGAGCAGTAATGAAAGCATCAGAAATCAGAGAACTTTCTGCTGAGCAGAGAGCAAAGAAGCTTGCAGAGCTTAAAGATGAGCTTTTCAACCTTCATTTTCAGCAGGCTATCAATCAGCTCGACAACCCTATGAGAATTAAAGCAGTCAAGAAAGATATCGCTCGTATCAAAACAGTTGAGAGAGCTATCGAACTTGAAAATGCTAATTCGTAAGGAGGTAACTGATAATGGATAGAAACCTCAGAAAAACAAGAATCGGCATTGTTTCATCAAACAAGATGGACAAGACAGTCGTAGTTACAATCAAAGAGCGTGTTAAGCACCCTCTTTACAACAAAATCGTTAACAACACAATCAAGTACAAAGCACACGATGAAAATAACGAGTGCGGCGTAGGCGACAAGGTTCAGATTATGGAAACCCGTAAACTTTCTAAAGATAAGAACTGGCGCGTTGTTAAGATTATTGAAAAGGCTAAATAATCATTGCGATTTATGCCTTGTCCCTATATATTATTTACATTATATAAAGGGGCTAAACATTGGTACTAACGTGGCGGGCTGCCGAGCCCTTGGGGCGGGCGCCAGACCCTTTTGTCTGCTTCGCAGCCATTTCCCCTAATAGGGGAATCTCGTCAGCCCCTACGGAATTTAGTCATATTGAAAATAATAACTGCAAATTGAACGCAAAGTGTTATTTTGCAGTACGAAGGAGGAAAACGCTGTGATACAACAGGAAAGTCGTCTTAAAGTCGCAGACAACACAGGTGCTAAAGAAATTCTTTGCATTCGTGTACTCGGCGGTTCAGGCAGAAAATACGCCAACATTGGCGACGTTATCGTTGCAACCGTTAAAAAGGCTGCACCGGGTGGCGTTGTTAAGAAGGGCGAAGTTGTTAAAGCAGTCATCGTTCGTACAACTAAAGGTGTACGTCGTGATGATGGTCAGTATATTCGTTTTGACGAAAATGCTGCCGTAATTATTCGTGAGGATAAAACCCCGCGAGGCACCCGTATTTTTGGTCCCGTAGCAAGAGAACTTCGTGAAAAAGATTATATGAAGATTCTCTCCCTTGCTCCGGAAGTACTTTAATGGAGGTGCGCAGTATGAAAATGTTTGTCAGAACAGGTGATACCGTTCAGGTATTATCAGGTAAATCAAAAGGCGCAAGAGGCGAAGTTCTTGCAGTAAGCCCTAAAGAGAACAAAGTTATCGTTAAAAAGGTACAGGTTGTTACAAAGCACGTTAAGCCTAACAGACTTGGCGAGCAGGGCGGTCTTGTAGAAGTTGAATCGGCTCTTTACGCTTCAAAAGTACAGTTAGTTTGCCCTAAGTGCGGCGAGTCTACTCGCGTAGGTCACAAAAAGGGCGGCATCCGCGTTTGCAAAAAGTGCGGACACGAGTTTTAAGAAAGGGAGGACATAACAAATGGCAGCAAGGTTAAAAGAAACCTATAAGAGCGAAATCGCTCCTGCACTTATGAAAAAGTTTGAATACAAGTCTGTTATGCAAATCCCGAAGCTTGACAAGGTTGTAATCAACGTTGGTGCGGGCGAAGCTCGTGAAAATTCAAAGGTAATCGACGCTATCGTTTCTGATGTAACGCAAATCGCAGGTCAAAAGCCAATCGTTTGCCGCGCTAAGAAATCAGTAGCAAACTTCAAACTCCGTGAAGGTATGCCAATCGGTGTTAAGGTAACACTTCGTGGCGACAAGATGTATGAATTTGTTGACAGATTCTTCAATCTTGCACTTCCGAGAGTTCGTGACTTCAGGGGTATCAATCCTAACTCATTCGACGGTAGAGGCAACTATGCTATGGGTGTTAAGGAGCAACTCATTTTCCCTGAGATTGATTACGATAAAATAGATAAGGTTCGCGGTATGGACGTAATTTTCGTTACAACCGCTAACACAGACGAAGAAGGACGCGAGCTCCTGAAACTTATGGGCGCTCCGTTTGCAGAGTAAGGAGGGATTATCGTGGCTAAAACATCTATGAAAGCAAAGCAGCAGAAGCCTGCAAAGTATTCAACAAGAGCATACAACAGATGTAAAATCTGCGGTAGACCTCATGCTTATCTTCGTAAGTATGGCGTATGCCGTATATGCTTCAGAGAACTTGCTCACAAGGGCGAGATTCCGGGCGTTAAAAAATCATCTTGGTAAATCTGAGAATTGCTAAATTTATAAGGAGGAAATATCATGCATATTACAGATCCAATTGCTGATATGCTTACAAGAATTCGTAACGCGAACTCAGCAAAACACGAAACAGTAGATATTCCTGCATCAAATATGAAGAAGGCAATTGCACAGATTCTTCTTGATGAAGGTTATATCGCATCATATAAAGTAATTGAAGATGAAAAGCAGGGTGTTATCCGTGTAACACTCAAGTATGGCGAGAACAAGAGTACTGTTATTACAGGACTTCGCAGAGTTTCAAAGCCTGGTCTGCGTATCTACTCAAACGTTGAGGATATGCCAAAGGTTATGAAAGGTCTCGGCATTGCTATCATTTCAACATCAAAAGGTATAATGACAGACAGAGAAGCTCGCAAGCTCAATGTAGGCGGCGAGGTATTAGCATTCGTTTGGTAAGGAGGTGCAGTTAGGATGTCACGTATCGGTTTAAAACCAATCGTAATTCCTGCCGGCGTCGAGGTAACAAAGGACGACGCAAATACTGTTACCGTTAAGGGACCAAACGGTACTCTTACTCAGAATGTCAACAAAGACATTACGGTTAACATTGAAGGCAGTGAGGTTACACTCTCAAGACCATCAGACGATAAGGAGCACAGAGCGATGCACGGTCTGTACAGAGCACTTATCGCAAATATGGTATCAGGTGTTAAAGACGGCTTCAAGAAAACTCTTGAGGTTAACGGTGTAGGTTACAGAGTTCAGGTTCAGGGCAGCAAACTCACAATGAACCTCGGCTTCTCACACCAGGTTATTATGGAAGCACCTGAAGGTATTAAAATTGAATGCCCAAGCGCAAACCAGATTGTTGTCAGCGGTGCTGACAAGCAGGCTGTTGGTCAGTTCGCAGCACAGATTCGCGAAAAAAGACCACCTGAGCCGTACAAGGGCAAGGGCATTAAGTATGCTGAAGAGCATATTCGCCGTAAGGAAGGCAAAGCAGGTAAGAAATAAAGGAAGGAGTGAATTACAATGGTTTCAAGACAAGATTCTAACAAAGCAAGACAGAAGCGTCACACCCGTGTACGCGGCAAGATCAGCGGTACTGCTGAATGTCCAAGACTCAACGTATATCGCTCCCTCAGCAACATTTACGTTCAGCTTATTGACGATGTTAAGGGCGTAACCCTTGCACAGGCGTCAACTATCGAAAAGGACTTCACAGAGTACGGCGGTAATGTAGAGGCAGCCAAGGCTGTCGGCAAAAAATTAGCAGAAAGAGCCACTGAAAAAGGCATTAAGACATGCGTATTTGATAGAGGCGGTTATGTTTATCACGGCAGAGTTGCTGCAGTTGCAGACGGCGCGCGTGAAGGCGGACTTGAGTTCTAAAGAAGGGAGAAATTTTTATGGTAAACAATAAGATTGACGTATCTTCGTTGGAACTTGAAGAAAGAGTTGTTGCTATCAACCGTGTATCAAAGACTGTAAAGGGCGGTAGAATTTTCAAATTCTCAGCACTTGTAGTTGTTGGTGACGGCAACGGACTTGTTGGCTTCGGTATCGGCAAATCAGGCGAGGTTCCGGACGCTATCCGCAAGGGCATCGAAGATGCTAAAAAGAACGTTATTAAAGTATCACTCAGAGGAACAACAATCCCTCATGAGATTAAAGGTAAATTCGGCGCAGGCGAGGTTCTGCTTATGCCTGCTCCAAAGGGTACCGGCGTTATCGCGGGTGGTCCTGTTCGTGCCGTTGTTGAAACAGCCGGCATTAAGGATATCCGTACTAAGGCTATCAGATCTAACAACCCTTGCAACGTAGTCAGAGCAACTATCAATGGCTTGAGCCAGCTTCGCACTGCTGAAGAAGTTGCTGCTGTCAGAGGCAAGAGCGTTAAAGAAATCGTAGGTTAAGGAGGGGCTAATTATGGCAGATATTAAAGTAAAGCTCACCAAGAGCTTAATCGGCTGTAAGAAAGACCAGATTGCTACAGCCCACTCACTTGGTCTTAAGAAAATCGGTAATGTATCAGTACAGCCTGACAACGCACAGACACAGGGTAAAATCAAAAAGATTTGTCACCTTGTTACAATCGTAGAAGAATAAGGGAGGTACTAATATGAAATTACATGAACTTGCTCCCGCTGAAGGCTCAAAGAAAGCAGTCAAGAGAATCGGCAGAGGTCCTGCTTCTGGCCAGGGTAAGACTGCAGGCAAGGGTCACAAGGGACAGAAAGCTCGTTCCGGTTACAGCAGACGACCGGGCTTTGAAGGCGGTCAGATGCCACTTCAAAGACGACTTCCCAAAAGAGGATTTAACAACATTTTCGCAACAGAGTATGCTATTGTGAACGTTTGCGACCTTGAGGACAGATTCGAGGACGGCGCAACTGTTGACGCACAGAGCCTTATCGACTGCGGCCTTATTAAAAAGGAACTTGACGGCGTAAAGGTTCTCGGCAGAGGCGAAATCACAAAGAAACTCACAGTAAAAGTTGCAAAGGTAAGTGAAGCAGCAAAATCAAAAATTGAGGCTGCCGGTGGTACGGTGGAGGTGCAGTAAATGATTAAAACTATCATTAACGCATTCAAAATCCCCGAAATCCGCAAAAAACTTATCTTCACAGCCTTTATCATTCTTGTTTTCAGAATCGGCTCGGTTATTCCTGTACCGTTTCTCGACATCGTTGATGAAATCGACGTTGGTAAAGGTAACTCAATTTTAACTTATCTTAGCCTGATGACAGGTAGTGCATTCACATACGGTACAATTTTCGCTATGTCAATCACACCTTACATCAACGCATCAATCATTATGCAACTCCTCGCTGTAGCAATTCCTTCACTGGAAAAACTGCAGAAAGAGGGCGAAGAAGGCAGAAAGAAGATTAACACAATCACAAGATTTGTTACAGTTGCACTCGGTCTTGCACAGTCCCTTGCATACTTCTTCTTCCTTCGTGCAAACAACTATCTTATGACTCCTGCAGAGGGCACATACACAACCTTCGAGCAGGTGTTCCAGGCAGTAGTAATTATTGCAGTTCTCACTGCAGGTACAGCGGTTATTATGTGGCTCGGCGAGCAGATTACTATTGACGGTATCGGCAACGGTATTTCAATTATCCTTTTCGCTGGTATCGTTTCACGTTTCCCGACCATCATCAGCCAGTTGTTCCAGTATCTCAGAACAGGCAGAACAGTCTACAAGGTACTCGTTCCTGTAGTTATTGTAATCTTCCTGCTTATGATTGCTTATATCGTACTGCTTGATAACGCAGAGAGAAGATTGCCGATTCAGTACTCCAAGCGAGTTGTTGGCAGAAAGATGTACGGCGGTCAGAACACTCATATGCCTATCAAAATCAATATGAGCGGCGTACTTCCAATCATCTTTGCTTCATCAATTCTCTCACTGCCGGGTACTGTTCAGATGTTCATTTCATCAGACAAGTACAAGGGCACAGGATGGGAAAAATTCTTCAATGCCTTCCAGGGCGATTCCTGGTGGTACGCACTGATGTACTTTGTTCTCATCATATTCTTTGCTTATTTCTACAGTACAATCCAGTACAACCCAATCGAAATGGCAAACAATCTTCGTAAAAACAACGGTGCTATCCCGGGTATCCGTCCGGGCAGACCAACATCAGACTATATCTTTAAGATTCTCTCCAGACTGACTCTTATCGGTGCGCTGATGATTTCTGTAGTAGCACTCTTCCCGATAGTTTACTCACTCATCTGCGAGGCTGCTATCCCACCGCTCACAGAGGGCGGCGACGACGGCGGTATGTCAATCAGCCTTGGCGGTACATCACTTATCATCTTGGTAGGTGTTGCACTTGAAACTGTAAGACAACTCGAATCTCAGATGATGATGCGTCACTACAAGGGATTCCTTGACTAATTCGTTTAATAATCGAAAGGCAGAATTATGAATCTTATTCTTTTAGGCGCTCCGGGTGCCGGCAAAGGTACTCAGGCGGAAAAAATTTGTGATAAGTTTAATATTCCTGCAATTTCAACGGGTAACATCATTCGTGCCGCTCTTAAAGAGGGCACGGAGATGGGGCTCAAGGCAAAGTCTTTTATAGACGCGGGCCAACTTGTACCTGACGAAGTTGTTATCGGAATTATCAAGGATAGACTTGCGGAAGATGACTGCAAGGATGGCTTCATTCTTGACGGCTTCCCAAGAACAATTCCTCAGGCTCAGGCGCTTGAGGATATGGGTATCAATATCGACAAGGTTGTTGATATTGAAGTACCTGACGAAACAATTACTGCAAGATTATCAGGCCGCAGAGTTTGTGCAAAGTGTGGTAACTCTTACCATATGATTTACAAATTCCCTAAAGTTGAGGGCGTTTGCGACGCGTGCGGCGGTGAACTTGTACAGCGTAAGGACGACGCTCCTGAAACAGTTAAGGCTCGTCTTGTGGAATACCATGAGATGACAGAGCCGCTCAAGGATTTCTATTCAAACCTTGGCAAACTCACTGTTGTTGATGGACAGGAAGATGTAGAGGATACTACAAAACTCGTCTTTGCCGCATTGGAGGATTAACATGATAGTGCTAAAGAGCAGCCGCGAACTTGAACTTATGAAAGAAGCGTGCGTTATCTCTGCTCAGGCTCTTGAGGTGGCAGGTGAGGCTGTAAAGCCCGGTGTTTCCACCTGGGAAATTGATAAGATTGCTTATGATTTTATCAAAAAACAGGGCGCAGAGCCGAATTTTCTCGGCTACGGCGGATTTCCTGCTACCGCATGTATATCCATAAATGATGAAGTTATCCACGGTATACCGAGCAAAAAGCGTATCATCAAAGAAGGTGATATAGTCAGCATTGACCTCGGCGCTGTGAAAAACGGTTACAACGGCGATAATGCTGCAACATTTATCTGCGGGACTTGCTCTCCTGAGGTAAAGCGGCTGGTGGAAACAACGCGCGAATCCCTTTACAAGGGTATTGAGGCGGCTGTTCCTGGCGGCAGAATCGGCGACATCGGTAACGCAGTGCAGACCTATTGTGAAGAACGCGGCTTTTCAGTAGTGCGCGATTTCGTAGGTCACGGCGTGGGTACAAAACTTCACGAAGAACCGAGCGTACCGAACTTCGGACACGCAGGACGCGGTATCCGACTATTACCCGGAATGACATTGGCAATTGAACCGATGATTAATCTGGGAACCTATAAGGTTAAGCAACTCTCTGACGGCTGGACTGTCAAAACTGCTGACGGCAAGGCAAGTGCTCATTTTGAAAACACTGTTGCTATCACAGATAACGGTCCTGTAATCCTGACGAGAGCGTAGCAGCGAGCATTTTTAACGCAGAGATAGTGCAAATCAGCCGTTATAAACCACGGTATAGATTTGTATCGCTTGGCTCGCAATTGCAATTGCATTCGGTTGGTTTTACCAAGCCTTAATGTGATTCCAGTTAATAGAATGACAATCACTCATAAATAAAAGAGGTATAAGATGTCTAAGTCAGATATGATTGAAGTTGAAGGTACTGTGGCTGAGGTACTGCCAAACACAACGTTTAAGGTAGAACTGCAAAACGGTCACACTATTACAGCTCACATCAGCGGCAAGTTGCGTATGAACAATATCCGCATTTTGCCGGGTGATAAGGTAACAATGGAAATGTCGCCATATGACCTGACCAAAGGTCGAATCATTTGGCGTTCCAAGTAAATTTAAAGGAGGACTAAATTATGAAAGTCAGACCTTCTGTAAAGAAAATTTGCGAAAAATGCAAAGTAATTAAGCGCAACGGAAAAGTAATGGTTATCTGTGAAAATCCGAAGCACAAACAGCGTCAGGGCTAAAAACTGACAATTTAACGGAGGTAAAAGTAGAATGGCACGTATTTCAGGTGTTGACTTACCTAATGATAAAAGAGTTGAAATCGGTCTTACCTACATTTACGGTATCGGCCGCACAACTGCTACAAAGGTTATCAATGAAACCGGTGTTGATCCTGACACCCGTTGCAGAGATTTATCAGAAGAAGATGTTAAGAAACTCAGCGATTACATCACCCACAACCTCACTGTTGAAGGTGACCTTCGCCGTAACACAGCATTTGACATCAAAAGACTTATAGAGATCGGTTGCTATCGCGGCATTCGTCACAGAAAGGGCCTGCCTGTAAGAGGTCAGACCTCAAAGAATAACGCGAGAACCCGCAAGGGTCCAAAGAGAACCGTAGCAAATAAGAAGAAGTAAGGTAGGAGGATACATTTATGGCAGCAAAAAAGCAAACTTCTTCTCGTAAAAGAAGAGAGAAGAAGAATATTGAGCGCGGTACTGCTCATATTCAGTCAACCTTCAACAATACTATCGTAACAATTACCGACACACAGGGTAACGCTGTATCTTGGGCGTCAGCAGGCGAGATGGGCTTCCGCGGTTCAAAGAAGTCTACTCCTTACGCTGCACAGACAGCAGCAGAAACTGCTGCAAAGATTGCAACAGACCACGGTATGAAAACTGTTGAGGTTTACGTAAAGGGTCCGGGCGCAGGTCGTGAAGCGGCTATCAGAGCGCTGCAGACAGCAGGTCTTGATGTAACACTCATCAAGGATGTTACTCCTATCCCACATAACGGTTGTCGTCCGCCAAAGAGACGCCGTGTATAATTTATTATAGGAGGAAAGTATTATGGCAATTAACAGACAGCCGGTTGCAAGAAGATGTAAGAAATATGATATTTCTCCTTCTGTTTTAGGTTATTCAAAAAAGGAAACTTGGAGAAATTCACAAAACAACCGCAGAAGAAAGGCTTCAGAATATAGCCTTCAGTTAAACGAGAAACAGAAGATGAAGTTCATCTACGGTATTCTTGAGAAGCAGTCACGCCGCGTTTACGACGAAGCCGAGAGACTTCCGGGCGTAACAGGCGAGAATATGGTTATGCTTCTTGAGACTCGTCTTGACAACGTAGTATACCGTCTTGGTTTGTGCAAGACAAGAAAACAGGCTCGCCAGTTTGTTTCCCACGCACACTTCCTTGTTAACGGTAAGAAGGTTAACATCCCTTCATACAGAGTTAAGGTTGGCGACGTAATTTCTGTTCGTGAAAAGAGCAAGGATATCGACGTATTTAAGGCAGTTAAGGAGGAGGGTCCTTCACAACTTATCCCTAAGTGGGTTGAGTTTAATCAGGAGGAACTTTCAGGTAAAGTACTTGCACTTCCTACAAGCGAAGACCTTGATTTTGAATTGCAGTACAACCTTATCGTTGAGTTCTACTCCAAATAATAGCCCCAAGGCATTAATTGACAGTATAACAAAACAAATTTTTAGGAGGCTTTTACATGATAGAAATTGATAAGCCTAATATCGAAATAGTAGATTTATCTACTCAGGGAAGCAGAAGCGTAGGTAAGTTTGTTGTTGAACCTCTTGAGAGAGGCTTCGGCACAACTCTCGGCAACTCTATGAGAAGGGTACTCCTCTCATCACTTCCGGGTTACGCTATCACTTCCGTGAAGATTGACGGTGTTTTACACGAATTTTCAACCATTCCTCACGTTAAAGAGGACGTTACAGAGATTGTTCTTAACCTCAAAAACGTTATCCTCAAAATCCATGATGAGGAAGCCAAAACCCTTTATATCGAAGCAAAGGGCGAGGGCGAAATCACTGCGGGCGACATTAAGCACGACGCAGATGTTGAAATCCTCAACCCTGACCTTCACATTGCATACCTCGATGAGGGCGCAAATGTTGTAATGGAACTTACTGCTGACAACGGCAGAGGTTATGTACCTTGCGACAGGAACAAGCAGATTATGGAACTGCCAATCGGCACAATCGCTATTGACTCCATCTATACTCCTGTTCTTAAGGTTAACTACACTGTTGAAAATACCCGTGTAGGACAGCAGACCGATCTGGATAAACTTATTCTCGATGTAGAAACAGACGGTACAATCCCTGCAGACGAAGCAGCGTCACTCGCTGCAAAGATTCTCAACGAGCATCTCAACCTCTTTGTTGACCTTTCAGAGGAAATGGGCAACGCCGAAATTATGGTTGAGAAGGACGACGACGCTAAAGAAAAGGCGCTCGAGATGACTATTGAAGAACTCGACCTTTCAGTTCGTTCGTTCAACTGCCTCAAGAGAGCAGGTATTAACACTGTTGAAGACTTGATCGGAAAATCCGAAGAAGATATGATGAAAGTTAGAAACCTCGGCAGAAAGTCGCTTGACGAAGTTGTCGGCAAACTTGCTTCCCTTGGTTTCAAACTCAGCAAGGAAGAGGACTAAAGGAGGGAATTTCTATGCCAGGTAGCAGAAAACTGGGCAGACCTACTGACCAAAGAAAGGCTATGCTCAGAGGATTAGTTACTTATCTTTTAGAGAACGGCAAGATTGAAACAACCGTTACAAGAGCAAAGGAAGTTCGTGCGCTTGCAGAGAGAATGATTACTCTCGGTAAGAACGATACCCTTCATTCAAGAAGACAGGTGCTTGCTTATGTTACTAAGGAAGACACTGTTAAAAAGCTTTTTGATGAAATCGCTCCCAAATATGAGGACAGAAACGGTGGTTACACTCGTATAATCAAAACAGGTCCGCGTCGCGGCGATGCAGCCGAGATGTGCATTATTGAACTTGTTTAATGCTATTTAAAAGCACGGCTTATGCCGTGCTTTTTGCAATTTGTAATTAATATATAAATATGTTATAATATAATTTAATCTATCAGTAAAGGATGTGATGAAATGAAAAAACGGTTTTGCTTTGTGCTTTTTTTCGTTTTGATTTTCAGCGCGTTCTTTTCTTTTAGCGCTCTTGGTGTGCAATACCAGGATATTGAAAAAACGCAAATCGGCACGAGTGATACATATTATGAATATGACCTGTCGAGCAAAACGCTCACTATCAGCGGCAGCGGCGCAATACCCGATATGAAGGATATGGAGGACTATCAGCCGTGGTACAACTGGCGCTCAGACGGCAGTATTGAGCATGTTGTTATCGGTGAGGGCATAACTTCTGTAGGCACATATTGTTTCTGTTCTGTAAAGGCAAATGACTTTACAATTCCGAAGTCGCTAAAGTCTATCGGCAGGTACGCTTTTTCTTCATCTTCAATTCAAAATGCCGACTTGCCGTTTGGGCTTACAAACATCGGCGCGTACGCATTTGACACTTGTACAGAACTTGAAAGCGTAACGCTGCCTGACACGCTAACTTCAATCGGCAACTATGCGTTCAGGCTTTGCATTTTACTTGAAGATGTCGTTATACCTAACAGCGTTAAGACTATCGGCTCATACGCGTTTGACCGTTGCAGCGCGCTGAAAAGCCTTGAATTCAGCGATTTAACAGCAACTTTGAGCATCAGTACATATGCGTTTTACGATTGTCCGCTGCTAACAGATGTAATGTTTCCAATTGGTGCAAAAATCAGCAAAAACGCTTTCGGCTTTGCAAGAAACGGAAAAGTCAGCGGAGCAAAAATGATGGTTTTTAACTCATCGCCTGCGCACATTTATGCACAGACAAACGGTATCGAGTTTGAAATTACTGATGAAACATATCCGCTTAAACTCGGAGTGACAAATAATGTTGTGTTCGATGAGAACACGCTTGACAAGGTGTACACCTTTACATTTGTTTCGCCGTTCACAGGCACTTACAACTTCTATTCGCGCGGTGAAATTGATTTGAAAGCGACACTTTACAGCGGTGATACGCTTGCTTCGCAAAGTGACGATATCTCAGACAGCGACAGAAACTTCTGCGTGACCGCAGAACTCACTGCCGGCACAGCATACACTTACAAAGTCAGCACAATGCACGAGCAGGGGAGCGCCAAAGTTGTGGTTTACCCTGATGTTATCGAGTCGTTTGATATCGACGGTTCGCTGACATTTAACGCTTCCGACGGATACCGTTCAACTGAGACTGCGTGTTTTCCGGTGGTGGACAGCGCTCTCGGTGATTTTGTGCTTGATATACATTTTTCAGGCGGTTACAGCGACAAAATCTATTATGCAGCAGGATATTTTGATAACAAGCAAATCAAAATTGCCGACACTCAGTCGCAGCAGACATTCACCTGCGGCGAAAACACAGAGAGGCTTGCAATTGGAAGCGTCACAAGCGAGTTTAGCGTTTTTGTAAACCACGAATATAAGTCAACTGTTGTGCCTTACACGGCGTATGACGACGGCTACACGCTGCACACCTGTATACTCTGCGGCGACAGTTACAAGTCTGATTTTGTGCCGTCGCCCGCTGTTACAGTAAGCGGCAGATGTATGCTCGCTACAAACCCTGACGGCAGTTACAGTGGTGATTATCCGCTTGATAATGTAACAATTACATTCCACGGCAAAACATATCATACAGACGAAAACGGCTATTTTTACTTC
>ONXZ01000163.1 GCA_900321905.1 uncultured Eubacteriales bacterium | reverse complement strand
ATTTAAACGGCATTTTGCCAAGCGGCTTTTTGCCGCAAACGCACACAGGAAATTCCTTTGGGCAGGTGCAGGGGTTTGCCCACTTTGCAAAGCGTTCTTTAACCATTCTGTCCTCAAGTGAGTGGAAGGTTATCACGCTCAGCCTGCCGCCGCTTTTCAGCACGTCCATTGCGCCGTCAAGCAGGTTTGAGAGTGCGTCAAGTTCTGCGTTTACTTCAATGCGTATCGCCTGAAACGTCTTGCGTGCAGGGTGCGAGTCGCGCATTGCGCGCTGCGGATACGACTGCTTGATGATGTCAACAAGTTCTAAAGTCGTTTCAATCTCGCCCTGTTTTCTTGCTTCGACTATTTTTTTTGCAATCCTGCGCGAAAATTTTTCCTCGCCGTAGCGGAAAAGAATATCCGCAAGTTCCTGCTCGCTGTAAGTGTTAACGACATCTTTTGCGCTGAGACCCGACTTGCTCATACGCATATCAAGCGGCGCGTCCTTGTGGTAGGAAAAGCCGCGCTCTGCGGTGTCGAGTTGGAACGAACTCACGCCCAAATCAACGAGTATGCCGTCAACGCCGTCAAGTCCGAGGTCAGACACAATCTGCCGTATATTCTCAAAATTATTCTGCACAACCGTGACATTGCCAAAGCCGTCAAGCCGCTCGTGAAGCACCTGAATTGCGTCAGGGTCGCGGTCAACGGCAATCAGCCGTCCCGCCTTTTTGGCAATAGCAGCGGAGTGTCCGCCGCCGCCTGCCGTGCCGTCAACGATTGTCTTTGTGCTGTCGATGTTCAGCGAGTCAACCGCCTCGTCAAACAGCACGCTCTTGTGTATAAATTCCATATTAAATATCGAACTCGTCGAGGATATCTTCAACCTCGTCAACCGTAATCTGGTTAAGTTCAGCAGCAAACTGCTCGCAGTTCCAGATTTCAATATGTTTGCCGTTGCCAAAAACAACTGCCGCGTCCTGCCCGTCAAGGTCAACCGCCTTACGCAGTTCCTCATTGAGCAGTAACCTGCCCTGTCCGTCAAGGCTCATCTTCTCGGCGTTGGCAAGATAGAAGAATTCAAGTTGCTTCCTCTTTTTATGAGTTACCTTGTGGATTGAGTTCATAAACTCGTCCCACTCATCAAGAGGATAAAGCGCAAGACACTTGCCGAAACCGCGCGACGCAACAAACTCTGTGCCGAGTTCACCACGCATATTTGCAGGGATAGATATTCTGCCCTTGGCGTCAATCTTGTTTGTGCGGTTGCCCATAAAGCCGTGTTCCATAGCGTTTCCTCCTCTCGTGATAATTCTGCCTTAAAAAGGGATAATGTACAAATCCCACGCAATTCCTTGGAGGAACTTGGGATTTGTATAACTTTTTGTGGGATTGCTCCCCACTTGTCTTTATTATAATAGGCAAATCCCCCATTGTCAAGAAAAAATATTCACAACCGCATTTTGTAATACTTTTGATACTTTTCTTTTTGCTACAGGCTACAGGCTACAGGCTACAGGCTTGTGGTTACTCGCTGCGCTCAAACAATTAGCGGGCTGCCGAGGTCGTCAGCCCCTACGGTTGCTCGCAGAAACGTATATTTGTAGGGGACGACGACCCCGGCGTCCCTCAATAAAATCGGAGCGAAGCGACCAACCAACAACTGCTAACTGCTAACTGCATACTGCTAACTGTTAGCCGCCACGCGGCTAACATCTGTAACCCTTTTGTAACCCCCTCGCGTTGAAAAACCGCCCGCACATATGATATAATGTTATAAAATAATAGCAGGAGTACACTATGGAACAAAAAACCACCTGGAGAGAAAAAATATTTTACGGCGTTGGCGCAGTCGGACTTGATTTGAGTTACGGTATGTTTTACTCGTTTTTGAGTTACTATCTGTCGTCGGTGCTTGGACTTAAGGAAGCATTTTTGCTGCTGCTCACGCCGATTGCCCGTATCTGGGACGGTATCAACGACCCGATGATGGGTACAATCGTTGATAACACAAAGACAAAATTCGGCAAATACCGCCCGTGGATACTTATAGGCGCTGTCGCAAACGCGACTGTACTGTTTTTGCTGTTCACAAGTTTTGGTATGAGCGGACTGCCGCTTTACATCTACATTGGCGTTATGTACATACTGTGGGGTATGACCAACACAATGGCTGACATTCCGTACTGGAGTATGGTGCCGTCGTTCACCTCCGACCCTGACGACAGGAATATGGTGTCAACCGTGGCACGCACATTCAGCGGACTCGGTCAGGGCATAATCACGGTGCTCACGCCGATATTTTTGCCTATGCTGTCATCAGGTATCAAGACGGAAAAAGGCTACTCTGCAAGCGGTTTTTCACGCTGGGCAGCAATCTGCGCCATCGCGCTTGTGACGTTTTCGCTCATCTGCGTGCTTTCGACAAAAGAGAAGAATGTTGTTTACAACAAAAACTCAAAGTTCTCGTTTAAAAAGGTATTTCAGGATATCGCGCACAACGACCAACTTGTTGTGTTTATGGTATTTGCAATGCTGTCAAACGCAGGCTGGTACCTGACAAGCGGCACGGCTGTGTACTATTTCAGCGACGTACTCGGCAAACCGAAGGCGCAGTCGCTGTTTCAGACAATCGGCGCAGTCGGCTCGGTGCTCGGACTGCTCGTTATACCTGTTCTTTCAAAGTGGCTTGACAAAAAGCGCATTTATCAGATTTCGCTCATTTCGACAATCTTCGGCTATGTGCTGATGTTCCTGTTCGGACCTGTACTCAAAATCACAATTCTGCTCGACATCGCGTATGTAATCGCTTCAACAGGCATTGCGTCAATGTTCGTGTCGCAGACCGTTTTCCTTGCCGACATCGTGGACTACGGCGAGTACAAAAACGGCGAGAGGAACGAGAGTATCACCTTCTCGATGAAGGGATTTTTGCAGAAAATGGCTTACACAATCCAGACAATTATCCTGTTTGGCGGACTTGCGATTGTGAACTACAACGAGCAGATTACATCTGCCACAAAACAAATAAACGCCACCACCAAAACGGCGATAGGCGTTATCTGCTTCGGCGTGCCGCCGATACTTATACTGCTGTCGCTGATAGTGTTCAGCAAAAAGTTCAAACTCCACGGCGCACTTGCCGACGAGGTACACGACTACATCGTCACCCGCCGTGCAAACGAGGAATAGCAGTTTGATTTGCAAATAATGATAAATGATAAATGATGAATTGAGGGTGGACTCCGTCCACACCTGATTATATTGAGGAGCGTCGGGGTGATTCCCCTGTGATGGGAAATGTCACCGCAGGTGACAAAAGGGTGAGGCGCCGCTCCAAGGGCCGCTCCCTACAAATGGCGCACAACTGTAGGGGCTGACGAGATTCCCCTATTAAGGGAAATGGCTGCGAAGCAGACAAAAGGGTCTGGCGCCCGCCCCAAGGGCTCGGCAGCCCGCTAATTGTCCGAGGCAAAGCCGAGTAACCAAAATTCATCATTCATAATTCATAATTCATAATTAAAAAGAGAGCCGCAAGGCTCTCTTTAATCAGTGATTCATCATATATCTGTCAACTTCCCACTTGCTGACTTGTTTGCTGTACTCTGCCCACTCGCGTTTTTTGCCGTTGATGTAGTTGGTGTAAACGTGCTCGCCGAGTGTTTCGCGGATGAACGGGTCTGCCTCCGCTTCCTTAATCGCTTCTTCAAGCGAGGTCGGCAGGTGGTCGATACCTGCGGCGGCAATCTCCTCATCGCTCATATCAAACACGTTATTGTCGTGTGCAGGCGGCGGTGTGAGATTATTTTTAATGCCGTCAAGACCTGCTGCAAGGCAAAGCGCCATTTCAAGATAAGGGTTGCAGGTCGGGTCAGGTGAACGGAGTTCAACTCTTGTGCCGGCGCCCCTTGAAGCAGGGATACGCACAAGCACGCTGCGGTTAGATGTAGACCAGGTGAGATATGACGGCGCTTCGTAACCAGGCACAAGACGCTT